>NZ_JABXKO010000113.1:0-167197 GCF_017114965.1 Nostoc sp. JL31 | reverse complement strand
ATAGTTGTTAGATTTTCAAAAATTTTAACCCTTAACTATATCACAATTTTTTTTTGCAAGAGGTCTATTAACTTTGATGCCGTGAATATGCTCTGCCATCTAGCTAGCAAAGAGCAAAAAATCCTCATGCCAGTTACAAATAGTGGTTATGGCATTGGTGAGTCTGGAAAATTCTGCACTGAAGATACACCTCTGCGCCCCATTTCCCTGGTTAGTAATGAATGGTGATTCTTTAGTTTTTACCAACCTAATCTCACTCACAACTCATTTATTAGACTCTACGGTTAGTGGTGTAATTGTTGGCTTATCAGTTAATGATACCTCACGATATGGTTCTCTAGTTTGTAATCAACTTCATAACCTACAGAACTTTGCAGGAAAAAGCCCAGGAAGTGGGATTATTAGCGCTGGAGTATACTTATTCCGAAATTCTCTACTAAAAGAGTTTTCTACAAGCTTGCCTTTAAGTTTTGAGAATGAAGTCTTCCCATATTTACTTAATAGGGGCGTTTGCTTGCGAGTACATACTGTGCAAGCACCTTTTCTAGATATTGGTACTCCTGATTCCTTTGTTCAGGCTGAAGGATTTATTTTGCAAAATTATGCTAAATTGATGGGCTAAATTTATGGCGTATTCAGTTTTGAAACTATTACTTCCTCATTCTTTACGCACTTTCATGCGGAATTTAGATAGTGCTTATCAGGAAAGGTAGATTAATAGCACCTAATATTATAAATTTAGATACTCCAATTTATACATTACCTGTTCCAGTTAGTGTTTCTCATATTTTATCTAAGTTCCCTAATCCAATTATTTCTTATTACTAAAAATATTTAGGCTTTCCAGATATAATTCATGGCACAGATCATGTAGTATATCCCTGCGCTAAAAGCTTAAAAATAATGACAATTCACGATCTGACTTATATAAAGTGTCCTAATTTCGTTAACTGGATAGTTAAAAGTTACACAGACCGTATTAGACAATGCTTAAAATGGACAGATTTAGTTATAACTGTTTCCGAAAGTTCTAAAAAAGACATTATTGAATATTTTCAAGTTAAGCCAGAAAAAATATATGTTACTCCTCTAGCTAGTCGCTACAATGCTAATTACTTATCTGCGGAAAATATTCTGAATACAGAAAAGCAAGTTAAATATGATTTTTCTAAACCATATCTACTTTTTGTTAGCACTATAGAACCAAGAAAAAATATTAATGCTGTCATCTTAGCTTTTAATTTTTTAAAGACAAAATATAAAATTGAGCATCAATTAATATTGATTGGGAAGAAGGGATGGAAGTACGAACCAATATTCACGGCTCTTGAAAATTCCCATTGGAAAAACCAAATTCATCATCTTGACTACTTATCTGATGAATTAGTAGCATTGTTTTACTCAAAAGCCGATGTTTTCGTCTATCCTTCTCACTATGAAGGGTTTGGTTTGCCTGTATTGGAAGCAATGACGCTGGGTACAGCCGTAGTCACCTCTAATACTTCATCAATACCAGAGGTTACAGGAGATGCAGCTATACTAATTGATCCTAACGACCCCATACAACTTGCTGAGGCGATCCTGAAAGTAATTAGTGATTCCCAGTTACGTCAAGATTTAATTGAGAAAGGTAAAGCAAAAGCAAAATTATTTTCCTGGGAAAGAACAGCAAAGGAAACCTTAAAGGCTTATAGAAGCATTATTTAATGAAGATGGTAGATAGTAATTCCTCTAATACATTAATCATAAATTTATCCATTCTTTTTTCTCGACCAACAGGCATAAGTAACTATGCCAAAAATATTTTTCCTTATTTAAAAATTCTTAACCCTACTTTATTAACTGCCGAAAGCTACCCCGAATTTAACTGTTACCCAGTTCCAGATAATCTGACTCCTGCTCAAGGTACAAAAGGTCATATTCACCGCCTATTTTGGACGCAATTTCAATTACCGCAAATCTATAAAAATCTTAAATCTAACCTTTTATTTTCCCCACTTCCAGAAGCACCCCTGTATGGTAACTGTCGTTTTGTTGTGATGGTTCACGATTTTATCCCGTTGCGCTTTCCCAAACGCTTCTCACCTTTGACTCCCTATCATCGCTACTACATTCCCCAAGTCATCACCCAAGCCGAACACGTTATCTGCAACTCCCAGTCCACTGCTAATGACATCACAGATTTTTTTCACATTCCGACTAGCAAAATTACTCCTATACCTCTGGCTCACGATCGCACTCACTTCCATCATCTCAATCTCACCACCAGCAACTACTTTCTCTACATTGGTCGCCAAGACCCATACAAAAACATACAGCGACTCATTAGTGCTTTTGCTGCCTTACCTAACTGCAAAGACTATGAACTATGGTTAGTAGGGCCAATTGATTCGCGTTACACCCCTGCTTTAAAAGTGCAAGTTGCAGAATTGGGTTTAACTAATCAAGTAAAGTTCCTTGACTATGTACCATATAGCGAATTACCAAAAATCATCAATCAAGCGATCGCTCTCGTTTTCCCTAGTCTCTGGGAAGGCTTTGGTTTACCTGTCTTAGAAGCAATGGCTTGTGCTACTCCCGTCATTACCTCCAATCTCTCCTCCTTACCAGAAGTGGCTGGCGATGCAGCGATTCTGATCAATCCCTACAACACAGCAGAAATTACAGAGGCGATGCAGGCTGTTGCAACTGATTTGGGGTTGCGATCGCGCCTTTCTAGCCAAGGTATCACTCACTCTCAGCAATTCAGTTGGGAAAAAACAGGAAAAGCAACCACCGAAGTCTTGTTCCGGTAGGTTCGCCGATTTTGAAAACTAAAGAGGAATTAAGATGCTGTAAAGCTGATGCAGCATAAATTAACGTGAGTCTCCAACGGAGGCGCACGTTAATTTAGACTGGGTTCTTGTAAGCACTTATCCAGGTACGAGGTGAGGGTAAGTAGCTGAACAAAAATATTTACAGTCATTGCGAACGAAGTGAAGCAATCCCAACCATTGCGATTGCTTCATTACGCAACTCTTGGAGACGCTACCGCGAACGCTCCATTCGCAATGACATATTAGAACTAATTTACCGGACATGATATTACTAGATGATCAGCGGCTCAAGTTCATGATTATGCCATTGCCGCTGATGCCATTCGGCAACCAAAGGACGGATAATAAACTTAGGCTGTCCATCGCCTTTAACGTCAATACGTAAACCTGAATAAGGTCGTCGCTTTTGAGAACCTTGACCGTTGCGACCAATGAAGAGATGCGATCGCGCCACTAATCTATTCTCCTCCATCAAATCTGCTCCCTCAATCCGCTGGCGTCGCAAACTAAACCCGCTACCACCACAAACAATCCAGTGGATATGAGAATCAGCGTGTCCCGTATCCATTGTTTCCAGGTGTTCCAAGCAGTGGGCGTGACCGTTTAATACCAAATCGACCAAAGGACGACCCTGATTTAAGGAACCGATTTCTTTAGCTACCGCATCCAACACGCCACGCAAGCGATCGCGAACGATTAGAGTTTGTGCTTGTTGCCACTTCGTCGCCTCAGTTACATAAGGAGGATGATGGAAATAAATTATCCTTCCCCGAACTTCAGGATTATTCCAAGATTCAATTAATCTTTGCTTGAACCAATCCAGTTGTTCAATGTCAGTCAGCGTTGTTTTATTAGTGGCTAGTTGCTTATCGATATCAACAATAATTTCTTCAATTTGTGACAGCTTGGCATGGAAGTCGTCTAATTGATCGGCTTCATTCGGATTTTCTGGGCGAAGTTTGGCTGAAGTTTCAATAATTTCCTGCTTTTCTTGCTCGAAATCTTCACGGCGTTTTTCTAAGAGTTTGCGATCGGCATCACCTTTTTTTGTTTTCGGTAGCGGTGGTGGATCGTTAAATGTATTAGAATCCAAAGCAAAGAAATCAATACCGCCATAACGAAAAGTGTAATAGCGATTGGGAAGGCGGGTAAATTGCCCAGGTTGATAAGAAAGACAACGACCTGTATCTGTCTTGGCTGTGTAGTGCCGATCTAAGTGACTGGCTAACTCTCCTGGAAGCTGAAACGCCTGAAGATAGTCGAGAAATGCCTTTGCGTAAGCGTCACCACATCCTGAGCCATGCAAGCCCACATCTAGGTCTAACCGCGATCGCAACAGGTGACGAATGGGTAATGTTGTTAGAGATGCCAAGCTCAATAAAATTGGCAAGTTATAGTAATCATGATTTCCCGGCACAGGTAAAATGGGCAGCTTAAAAACCATCTGGTCATAAGCAATCCGTTTGCGATGCTCTGCGCCCAAGAGAAACTCTCGGTAAGGCTGGATGAAATTTTGCTGGTAATATTCACTCGATCCCACTAAATAGATCACATCCCCCGTATGCAGCATAAAACGGGATTCGTTGTGATGGGGCAGCATAAGTTCCGCTACTTGTCGCTGAGGATTGTGTCCTCTGTGTCTACCGGAACCACTATCACCTATGACTAAAAATGAGAACTCAGAATTGTCTGTTTGACCATCTTCCAATACCAGCCGGGTTTGGTCGATATCCCGTTCCACAATTAACGGATCTTGCCACCGCACCCGCTGATTCATTTTCCGAATTTTCTTAGCGATCGCTGGATCAGATACAAGTTTCAATGCAACCTACTCCTGAGTTTTCAATTGAAGGGGAGCAGGGGGGCAGAGGAGCAGAAATTATTCCTAATCCCCAATGCCCCATGCCCAATGCCCCATACCCTCATTCTTCTACTGTGTCTTTCATCTCAATAGTCAGATTAGGTAGCCCCTCTAGTTTTTCGGTAGGCTCAACTTCTTCTACTAATGGCACAAAAATTCTTAAGCCTGCTGGTACACACTTAATTTCTACAGGTGTTGTGCCGACTATTTCACCATCTAGAACAACTTTTTGTGGTGGCTCAGTGGTAATTTTAAATTGTTTGGCTCGCAAGAAACCAATATCATCTCGGTCAACGGCGTTACCTGTCGAAGCCGTTTGAAATAGATGAAACGTGGCTGCGATCGCTCCTGCCTTGTTAGCTGGAGCTACAATCGTTAAATCTAATAACCCATCATCATAAATCAGACCTGCTGGGCCTTGGGCCAAAACTGAAGTTGGAGGCGCGGCATTGGCTACCGTTACTGCACAGGCACTAGCTTTAATTATCCTGTCTTCAGTTTCAATTTCAACATCAAAGTTATGTAAGCTTCTTAATTGCTGGATTCCTGCCAAAACGTAGGCCATCATCCCAAAGCGATTCTTGGCGTCTCGGTCTGCCAATTCTACAGTGTCAGCTTCAAAGCCAATACCTGCCAAAAGTACCATTGGGCGATCGTTGCAATAAGCTACGTCTACATGAGTAGTTGCTCCCTGCAAAATTGTCTGACACGCACCTGCGATCGTGTCAGGAATTCCTAAAGCTGTGGCAAAAGCGTTTGCTGTTCCTCTGGAAATGATCCCAAATGGGATATCAGTTCCCACAATAGCTGCCGCCGCTATTGAGAGAGTACCATCCCCTCCGGAAGCAATGATTGCATCTACTCCTCGCTCTACAGCTTGATATGCCAGTTGGTCAGCATCGATTTCTTCAGTTGTAAAATGAATATCTAGATCAATATCTGGCTCTAATATTGCCCGAATTTCTGCTAGCTCTGTATCTGGGTCGCCCTGACCCGCAACAGGATTGAAGATGAGACAGGCGGAACGATTCATAATGTATAATAACTAAGCTTGGATAACTAATGAAGATAACAAATTATTCTTAGCATTCCTGTAAATTTTCAACTTCCCTTTTGGGGCTGAATTTTCTAGATATATTGACTAAGTTGAGCGCGATGTGCGATCGCATCATACCACCAAGAAAAGGCAAGAACCTTTAAAACATTCCCAAAGAAGTCTATTTTTAGCCGCCTGTTTAAAAAGACTCACTCAACTGGAAGGTTATTTAGTTAGTCGGTAGAAAAATTTAAAGCGATTATCAGAATTGTATATAGACAGGTTTTAGGAAATTCCTATATTATGGGAAGTGAGCAAATTACTGGTCTTGAGTCGTAGTTTCAGCAAAGTGAAATCAGCGATCGCAAGTTTATCCGTTTGGTAGCGAAGTTTGAGTTGTATTGTTGTCTATTTTTTAGCAGTTGCCCTCGTTATCGGGCAATCGAATTGAACTTTAGGCATCTTTTTAGTTGCGCTCCCATCAATGCGTAAATCCAGCTACCATCTCAATTAATCAAACAAGTTGCTTGAGCAACTTGTTAAAGGTATTGTAAAGTTCCACTACAACCTACTAGTACAATGTCTAAGTTAATCTTGAAGGTTTGTAGTAAGCACTTTAGTGCTTAGAAAATAAGGACTGAAGTCCTTACTACGAACTTAAATTTGACAGACTACTAGTCTCTTTTGTGGCAATTAAACAACTCAAAGGGCTAGAAACTGGGGATAAGGGAGACAAAAGCAACAATAAATTCCCTTCAAGAATGCTGAGTTGGGAATCTTCAGGACTCGGAACTGTTTTGCCTCATACATAATGCCCAATCCCTTCAAATTTATAGTTCTAATATGCCTATTCCTTTGTTAAGCTATTCCCCTTCATCTCGAAATCACCGTGTATCTGGATATGAGATTCTTGGCGACGAGCAACCTAGAATTTATACAGCCGAATATCTGCAATCATCACTAGAAATGGATGCCTTGATTAAGGCAGCCTATCGCCAGATTTTCCACGAACAACAGATGCTAGATAGCAACCGCCAAACCTGTCTAGAATCCCAACTGAGAACTGGTCAAATTACAGTCAGAGATTTCATTCGAGGGTTAGCAATATCTGACGCATTCCGGCGACTCAATTACGAAAGCAACAACAATTACCGCTTTGTGCAGATATGCGTACAGCGCTTATTGGGTCGCGAGGTTTACAATGAACGCGAAAAGCTAGCCTGGTCAATTGTGCTAGCAAGTAAAGGACTGCACAGGTTTATCGACGATTTGGTAGATAGTGAGGAGTATATGAGTAACTTTAGTTACAATACAGTTCCCTATCAACGGCGACGGATTTTACAAGGACACTCTCTAGGGGAATTACCTTTTGCCAGAATGGCTCGTTATGGCGAAGATTATCGCGATAAATTACCGCTTCCCATGACAAGAAAGCAGGTTGAGCCTTTTAATTTACAAACCTTCTTACGCAGTTCTGACAGAGATGTGGTGTTATTGCTATTAGCTTCGACACTGGCACTGATTGTCTTGTTTAGTTTGCTGACTACATTTGGTTATTTGCCAAAATTTGGTGGGTACTAGCTGAAACTTGAGGATGTTGCGATCGCAACATCCTCAGTGCATAAAAATTTTATTATTTAAAAAAATTCCTCAAACAAGCTTTTGGTAAAGAATTGTAATCCAAAAACCCAAATCCAAAACCCAAGATTCGCATGAGTCCCTGACTACGGTAGTCTAGATGAGAGTGAATTTATCGCCTCCTTTGATATATTGTTTTATGACTTCAGTTGTTTCTAGTCCCCCACGCACTATTCGGATTGGTTCGCGCAAAAGCCAACTTGCTCTGGTTCAGACCTACTGGGTACAAGAGCAGCTCCAGAAAAGCTATCCTAATATCACTTTTGAAGTCCACACCATGTCTACCCAAGGCGATAAAATCTTGGATGTAGCATTAGCTAAGATTGGCGATAAAGGACTTTTTACTAAAGAACTTGAACTCGGAATGCTCAATCAAGAGATTGACTTTGCGGTTCATTCTCTCAAGGATCTGCCGACTCACTTACCAGAAGGGTTAACGTTAGCAGTAATTACTGAACGAGAAAACCCAGCAGATGCATTAGTGGTGCATGAAAAGCACAAAGATAAACAAATCGATACGTTGCCAGAAGGTGCGATAATTGGTACATCTTCTCTACGGCGTTTAGCACAGTTACGCCATCATTTTCCTCACTTTACCTTTAAGGATGTGCGGGGAAACTTAATTACACGGTTGGCAAAACTGGATGCAGGCGAATACGATGCTTTGATTTTGGCAGCAGCCGGGTTAGAGAGATTGGGAATGGGCGATCGCGTTCATCAAGTTCTACCCAAAGAAATCTCCCTCCATGCCGTTGGACAAGGTGCTTTAGGGATAGAATGTCGTGCTGATGATAGTGAAGTGCTATCTCTACTCAAAGCAATTGAACATACCGAAACACGCGATCGCTGTCTCGCCGAACGATCTTTTCTCCGCTCTTTAGAGGGTGGATGTCAAGTACCTATAGGTGTAAATACAGAAATATCTGGTGAGAATTTGACCTTAACAGGGATAGTCGCCAGTGTAGATGGTCAAAAGTTCGTCAAAGATACCGTCACCGGACTTGCCAACAACGCCGAAGCGCTAGGCACAGAACTAGCAGAACTGTTGCGACAACAGGGAGCGCAAGAAATTCTCGAAGAAATTTTTGCGGTGATTCAGCGCGGTTCCTAAGCAATTGGGCAAGCCAATGTGATTAGATAAGAATTGATCGCCGTTGCACTCAAGATGTGCCAGACGCGACAAGTCGCGTTGGTCGGGATTTAGAACGTTAATTTGACAATATAGACTCGGGGAAGCAAAAATTACCATGCGGATTCTATTTGTTGCAGCAGAAGCAGCACCCATTGCCAAAGTAGGAGGAATGGGTGATGTTGTCGGGGCATTACCCAAATTTCTGAGAGAAATGGGGCATGATGTGCGGATCTTCTTGCCTTACTATGGCTTCCTGCCAGACAAAATGGAAATTCCCCAAGAACCCATCTGGCGGGGATCTGCCATGTTCCAGGAATTTGCTGTTTATGAAAGCATTCTGCCTGGTACTGATGTTCCCTTGTACTTATTTGGACATCCTGTATTCCTACCCCGCCGGATTTATTCTGGAGATGATGAAGACTGGCGGTTCACCTTTTTTTCCAATGGTGCAGCCGAATTTGCCTGGAATTACTGGAAACCAGACATTATCCACTGTCATGATTGGCATACGGGGATGATTCCCGTGTGGATGCACCAAGATCCTGATATCACCACAGTGTTCACCATTCATAACCTGGCTTATCAAGGACCGTGGCGTTGGTATTTAGAGAAAATTACTTGGTGTCCCTGGTATATGCAAGGACACAACGTCATGGCGGCGGCTGTACAATTTGCCAACAAGGTAAATACAGTTTCGCCTACATACGCCGAGCAAATCAAGACTCCTACTTACGGTGAAACATTAGAAGGTTTGCTATCTTTTATTAGCGGTAAATTATCCGGGATTATCAACGGTATTGATACTGAGGTTTATAATCCAGAAAATGACAAATATATTGCTCAAACCTTTACTGCTGATACTTTAGATCAACGCAAAGCCAACAAAATTGCTTTGCAACAAGAAGTAGGATTAGAAGTTAACTCCAAAGCCTTTTTAATTGGGATTGTGACACGACTAGTGGAACAAAAAGGCATTGATTTGATATTGCAAATCCTCGATCGCTTCCTATCTTATACTGATGCCCAGTTTGTGCTGTTAGGGACAGGCGATCGCTACTATGAAACTCAGATGTGGCAATTAGCATCGCGCTTTCCCGGACGTATGGCAACTTACTTGCTGTATAACGATGCCTTGTCTCGGCGGATCTACGCTGGTACTGATGCCTTCTTGATGCCTAGCCGCTTTGAACCATGCGGTATTAGCCAAATGATGGCTTTGCGCTACGGTTCTGTGCCCATTGTCCGCCGCACAGGTGGATTAGTTGACACCGTAACCCATCACGATCCTGAAAATGCTGCTGGTACTGGTTATTGCTTTGATCGCTATGAACCGCTAGACCTTTTCACCTCAATGATTCGGGCTTGGGAAGGCTTCCGTTTTAAACCGCAATGGGGAGAACTACAAAAACGCGGCATGAGTCAAGATTTTAGTTGGTATCAATCTGCCAAGCAGTACGTGAAGTTGTACAGATCAATTTACGGTTTGCCAGAAGAAGAAGAGACACCAAAACCAAAGTTAGTTTTAAACGAAGCAGTCACTAGCACCAGTAGCAAGTAAAAAGGCGGTTAGAAACCGCGTCTACACAAGCAAAACCCACCTCCGTGGGTTGCAAACCTCAATCTTTCCTTAGTCCGCGGAGGCCGACTACCCTGCGGGAAGCCGCAAAGCGTCTATGTTTGTATAGCCGCGACTTCCAGTCGCTAGCGCTATCGGTTACTCATGGCTTTCGCCCTAATTAGCCAGTCGCGATCGTCAGTACAAATTTCCCGACCAGAGGAGTCTCCTAAGCGGTCTAGCGCTAATAAACAAGCGTATTTCAAGTCCCAAATTGGCGTATTGAGGCAAATTTTAAGTTCAGGAATTGCTCGTGAATCGCCCAATTCACTAAGAGCGATCGCACAAGCTGCACGAGATTTCTGAAACTGAGGTTCACGATTGTGTAGGTTTTCTACTAATAAATCGTAGGCGGGAGCATATTTCAGCCAGCCGAAAAGTTTCATGACATGATAATGAGCGCCATAATCGTTATATGCTTTATCTCCATAAGTTGCTAAGAGTGCTGCTGGTGCTTCTTGTGAATAGATATCCAGTAAGGTTTTTGTCGCCAAATAGCAACGTCCAAAATCAGTTTCGTAAAGCTCATTAATCACAAAATCTAGAACAGGGGTGGCATCATACTCATGTACTAAATCAAGGTCGTTGGGATGATCGTAGAGTACTTGCTCTAAGTAAGGTTGAATTTCTGTAAAGGTAATTTCACCACTAGGAACGCCTGCATCCAAAAGCATCCGCAATCCTCGCAACCGGAAGACTAAAGATACAGGACAACGAGCGATTTCTGGAATGGCTTTGTAATAGCGTGAATCAATCAAGTCTTGAATGCAACCGCGCCGTGCATTGACGCTAGAACTTTGCAGCAGCGCCATCACCTCAGTAATTTGAGAGTAGTCATCTGTAAAGCGGCAAACTGTAGCGATCGCTGCACTACGGGTAGGTTCATCCTCAGATAAAGTAAATTTTAGTACACGTTCTAGAGACGGTTGATAGTCTGCGTTAGCTAGAGTATGAATAATGACTCGATAGATTTGACCTGGTTTATCAAGCAGTTGTGCTATTTCTTCGAGAATTTCTGGCTCTTTAGTGCCAATTTCCCCGATTGCCCACACGGTATTTTCAACAGTATAAATATCATCATCTTTAAGACATTGCCGAATTACAGGTAAAGCTGATTGTGCCTGTAATCGCCCCAGACTTTCTACAGCTTTGCGTCGAACAATGCGGTGGTCTAGCTCATCAGGGTTACTGGTTTCAATCGCGCGCACCAAAGCCGCGATCGATTGCTCAGTGGGGAAGTTAATTAAATGGGAAACAGCAATATATTTATCAGAAGCGTCTTCGAGTTGTTCTAATGGTGTATCGATAATTGTGATCGCTTCTTCTTCTGTTAGCCCAAACATTTTAAAAAAACGTTTATCCATTGATCTGTAAATGGCTCTTGGATAATTGCTTGCAGGTCACTTTTACTATCGTACTAGGGACTGGCTACTAGTGATTGGGGACTGGGAAGATGGGGCGAGTACAAAATAAAAATGTTTGGCCGAGGTAGAGCCAAACAAACCAAAAGAAAGCATCATTGTCCTCAAAAAAGCTGTACAAAAAGGCTATTCATCTTCATCTCCTGATGGTCGTTCGCTGTCGCTTTGTTGGGTGTTCCACTCTAAAACAATACGCTCTAGCATTTCAGCCTGCGTACAGTTATTTACAACAGCGTACTGCTTAATTAGCTCTCTTACTGTAGGACTAATGTGGCGCATATCTAGTGAGTTGTTTCTTGTCGTTTCCACGATATTTTTCCAGAATGTTTAAACAGTTTTGCTGTTTTTATTACCATTGCAGCCGCTACGTTGGTTAGGACATACAGCAGAATTCAGAATTCAGGAGTCAGAAGTAAAACAGACTTTATACCTGGCTTTGAGACGAATCTTTGTCTACTTCATTAACTTGACCTCCGCTGTCACTGTAAGGGTTTGCCATAGGAATGCCCAAATCAATTATTTCTTCATATTCTAAATCCTAACCAAGATAGCGACTGCTTATACTTGCGGGGAGGCACTTTACGATTGGAGGAAACATCTTGAGCAGTTTTTGCAAAGTGCTAAACTATTCTATACCTACACACTTGCAATCTAAAAAGCTTAAAAGACTTATCAAAAATGTAGTTGGGTTTATCTTTTGAAGATTTGCGTCAAAAAGCTTTACCAGTGGTAACGCGATCTGAGAAGATCATAATATATGCGTTTGTCAGCTATTAGTTCAGTTACCTCTTGCAAATTGCTCCGTTTTATGTAACAGCTAAGTGCTAGTCTTTAGCGAGTAAGCAAATACAAACATTCTTGGAAACACTCACCACACATCATTCATATAAACACGCATTTAGGAAACAAAACTTATGGATGAAACCTCAGAATTCACAACAACCAATAACGTCACCGCTCAAGACGTAGCAGAAGTGATTGCAGAACTTGAGCAATATCGGGAACGTCTAGTTCAAGAAACTACGGAAACAGCAAAACGGGCTAAGTTGATGAGAGTAAGCGTCATGGCAAAACTGGAGCCTGAGCTTGCCAAGATTGATTCTGCCCTTCAGGAACTCCGCGCTCAACAGGCTGCCCTGAGTGCGTAGCAACTAGTGATTCATCTTGATAATTTAGCTGGAGATTATATGCTCAACTCCGAAACTCAATCTGGGGAAGATTCGTTAAATCTATCCCATGCAGAAACCGATGCTTTATTTAAAGCGGTGAGTGAGCAATTAGCCTTAAACATCTTCAACTCAGATGACCAAGAGCTACTAAAGCGGATGGTTGAGAGTATGGCGGACTCACGGGGCATGGTTAGGTTGAGTTTTGCAGAGGCTTTGGGTAAAATCGGCAAACCAGCAACCCCTTTATTGATGGAAGCTGTGGCAAATCATCCCAACCCAGTTGTGCGGAGAGCCAGCGCTAAAACTTTGACACTCATTGCTGACCCGATCGCAGTTCCAACTTTGGTCAATGCCCTGTTAAATGATGAAGATATGGTGGTCAAAACCTCGTCGGTGGGGGGGCTTGCCAAAATAGGTGAAGCAGCTGTGCCAGCGTTGCTGAAAATCTTAGCGTCAACGGAGTATCCAGAAAGTGCCAAAGGTCATGCAGTATGGGCGTTGGGATTTATTGGGGCAGAAGCGAAGGAGCATTTATATCGAGAGATTAACTCCGACTCCGCTGAAGTTCGGGCTGCGGTGGTGGGTGCGATCGCTAAAATTGCTCAAGAAGGCACTCAAGAAGGAGCATTTAATATTTTAATTAATGCCCTCAACGATCCATCTGAAATTGTCCGGTGTGAAGCAGCAGCTGCTTTGGGTAGCCTGACCTATCGTTCGGCAATTCCTAGCCTTGTGGAATTACTACATCATCCCGATTGGGAAACTCGAAAAGCAGCGGCTTTGGCATTGATGAAGATTGGCGACGGTGCTGCTTTAGAACCCCTGCAAGCCGCATTAACTGAGGAAGAAGAAGCGGGGGTTCAGGCAGTGATTAAGTTGGCGATTTCTCAAATTGAGAGGCAGTTAGAGGAAGAAGCTTGGGAATAAGGCGATGGACATTTCCAATTTGAGCGCATAATTAGCGATCGCTACTCTCCGTTATATTTCATCACTTGATCTAATCGGGGCAAAGCGCTCACCGCTGACTCTCGAACATACGGATCAACAGATTCATCATTTGTCAATGCCGTCAGCACTTCCACCCCGCGCATATCACCCATCGAACCGAGTGCATTGACGATCGCCACAGCCACCGCAACATTATCTATTTTTTTCAGAGCTTCAGTCAAAATCTCAAAGGCAGGAGAACCAATCTCACCCAGTGCCATTACGGATGCAATATAAACAACGGGATTTGGGTCATTGAGCGCTGTTTGCAATCCTTGTAAGCCCTCATTGGGGAAGGGAACATCAGGATGATTAGCAGCAACCTGTGCTAGAGCTTTAGCACAACTACCTCGAATGGTGGCATTATCACTATTTACTAATGACTCTACCAATAGCGGTACAGCATCTGTACCAATAGCACCCAGTGCTTTTACCGCAGCTCGACGATAGGTGACATCTTCTTCATCTAAAATACCCATCAGCCGAGGAATGGTATTCTCATCACGGACATCAGCCAGTTCCCACAAGGCTCGTTCCCGCAAATTGGGGTTGGGGTGTTTTAACTGTGCAAATAGAGAATCTATTGTCATAAAAGAAAATTTCCCTGTTTAAATCCCCCAAGTTCAATCATTAATTACAAATTACGTTAGCGACGCAGGAGCGTCATTACGAATTATTAACAACAGAGGGACTCTTGGTCAATCACTCAACCTGATACAGGCAAAGCAACAGACTGAGAGTCCCTGAGTTTTAGAGTATGACGATCGCTCGTTTACGTCTAGTCAATCCCTATTACTATGAAAGGGAGTTGATTACGTAGTCGAGGAGATTGCGGAACTCAACCAACGCTTGAGGAGACAAGTCGCGAGGAGAGCAAGCGCGATCGCGAGTATGAGTCAACGCGGTAACGTAGGGAGCGGTGGGCAGATTCAAAGAGCGATAAACTTCGCGAGCACCTGCAATACCCCACTCATCTAGAGGCCCAGTACCGCCCACAACTAAGCTGTAGTTGATCAAGCGTAAGTAGTGCTTGATGTCGCGCAGGCACTTGTCTTTCTTAACTTGAGTGTCGCCAGCTTCACCTTCTTGGCTTAGGTAAGGATATTTCTTGAACGCAGCATCATAACCTTCCTTAGCTACGGCATCGATGCCAGAAGCTAGCTTTTCAGCAGCTTCTAGACGAGCATTAGCACGCTGAATGCTACCTTGAACTGATTCTAGATCGGAGGTGGTTGGAAAACGACCTGCTGCATCAGCAGATCCAATAACTGTAGTGATAACTGATTTCATTGCTTTTTATACTCCAGATTAGATTTGATCGAGTTTTAATTTCAGTTTGCTTGGCTAATAGCCTTTAGCCATGAGTGATTAGCTCAAAGCAGAAATAACGCGATCGAAGTAACTAGCAGCTTCAGCAGCTAGAGCAGAGCAGTCGCCTTGAACAACTTCTTGTTTACGGAATTTTTTACCAGCGTTAGCTTCAGTATTGGTGTTGGTGATGTGAGCGACACTAATAGCCTTCAAGATTTGGAAAGCCCGTACAGAAGACCCAGTGGGTACGCCCAAAGCTGTGTAGGTTTCTTTCAAACCGTTCAAAGCACGATCATCCAATACGGAAGAATCACCAGCCAACAGCGCGTATGTTACATAGCGCAGAACGATTTCAGCATCACGTAAACAAGCAGCCATCCGGCGAGTGGGGTACAAGTTACCACCAGATTGAATCAAACCTGTGTTTTCACAAGCAATCCCAGCAATAGCATCAGAAACCGCGCAGCTAGCGTTGCTGGCGATCGCATTCACTGCATCAAGGCGCTTGTTGCCTTCAGCGATGAAAGACTTCAAGGCTGCCAAGTCAGTACCACCGATAGGAGCGGTTTTGGCATCAGCCGCAATTACAGCTCTGGAAAAAGCATCAAGAACCATGAGTTCTCCTTAATATTCACAAATGGCGGATATTATTTTTGGCGTGTTCTCGATCAGGTTAACTGCGAGTAGCCAAACAAAAACATAGGGGATCAATAGTACCCTAGTCTTTACTATGAGAGACAAAGTAATAATCTGTAATATTTACCTATAATTTGGCTTTCCCGATCAAAAAATCAAAATTTAGCCGAAATTGGGCAAAAAATTAAGACTTACGCATTTTTATGGAACTCTCCATTGCGTAAGTCTTAAGGAAAAAATTTTGTTTTCTACTCTATCAAGCTTCTTTTAACAGATGTTTGACCAAATTATCTTTCACCATCATCTGCCGTAAAACTTCTAGTAAAAATTCTTGAGCCTCTTGTTGACTCAAACTTTTTACCTGGTCTTTCAAATTTTGTAAGCGAAATTGTTGTTCTAAAGTTAATTCGACTGGAAAGTCCATCATTCACTCCTGTGATTGACTGAATCGAAGGTTATTCGTTGTTAGTGGAAGACGATCGCTTTTTAGTAATTTTAGCACTCGGATATTAAAATGTCCACATTGTCAAGCTAGAATAAATCACACTCATAAAACTTTACAATTAGATAACAACACGTCAATCTTCCCCCTTTCTAGGGTGTTTATTGAAGCTGACCACTAATCGCTGTAATGTTTAGAATGTTTATATACCAACTACTCTAAAAACAAAGAACTCGTAAAACATCATCCGCAGGAGTAATAAGTAGGAGTCAGAAGATTGATAGACGCAATGGAATTTTTTCAGCTAAGTGCTGGTAAGTGGCGATCGCAACGTGCAACTCATCATCTGGCGTTCAAGCGCTCAGAGACAGGAGAATCGGATATACAAGTAGAAACTCTGGATGCCGATCATCCAGAAATCATTGAACTGTGCCAGTATCATGAGATTGACCCCAGCCTTTCAGTCGGTGGTTCGCGCGTGCGTTGGTTAGGGACAATGGCTTGGGATCGAGAGGACGAGGAGAATCATCAGGGGAAAACCATATTTGCGATCGTGCCTGATGGCGATAACCCAAGGCAAGGCAAATTACTCCGCGAAAGAGGCTACGCCGAAATCGTGCCTGTAGTCGGTCTTTTTCACATGGATGATGAAGATGGACTGGTGTTGACAACCGAATACGAAACAATGAGTTCCATTGAACGATTCTGGTTCGCCAGCCCAAATATGCGACTACGAACCAGTACAGTCAAACGGTTTGGCGGCTTTAGCACCGCATCGTTTTGTACTGAAAGCCGTATTGAAACTTCTGTTGAGGTTGCCAGCCCAGAAGAAGTAACGGAAAAACTTGGGCCAGATATTTTGGAAAAAAGACAGTTTTATTCAGTTTTGGGGTGGTGAATTATCTCAAGCAGAGCGATGCTTTTACTCGTGGGCAAGATTATCTGCGTCTGGTACAGGGACTTGCCCTAGAACCGGGTATGGTGGATGTGTTTGATAACCTGCGCGATCGCATCCCCATTTGCACTTGGATCGGCGAGAATATTAACGCCGTAAACGCTCAGATCAACTCCTATCTACAGGTTTGTCATGAGTGCTTTCATCCCCAACAGCGTCGCCAAATCCAAATTTTTGCAGTCCCCATAGCTCAATCCTTCGGCATAGATGGGCTGTGCAACATTCTCACAAACCCAATCACTATTTTGGTAGATGTTGGTCGAGTTGCACCTAGAGATTGGTTTGGTGTAGTCGTCCATGAATACGCCCATGCCCATCTAGGAGAGTTTGGTCATAATGAGCAGTTTGCTAGCATCTTATCTCATCTATGCTTAGGACTGGGATTGGAACCACCCTACTGGGAGGCAGGAATGGAAGCAACTTTGCGTAGCTGGCCCTACTGTAAATCAACCATAGATCCTCTGGAATTTTGGATAGGTCGCTGACGCCGAGGGAGGCAAGCGAGCAGGGGAGCAGGGGAAGTTGCAGTAAATTTTCCCTCTGTACCTTTGCACCTCTGCCTCTTATGCCCAATGCCCAATGCCCAATGCCCAATGCCCAATGCCCCATTAATTTCTTTTGCTAAATGTTAAAAATTATTGCTTCAGTTCAAAAAGGTGAAACTGAATCTCCTAATCTAAAATATGTGAATAAAATTTTTTAATCATTTACGTAGTCATTAAGCTGAAAGCCCAAATCCTTATTTATTGATTAGCTATGGGTTGAATCCAGTAGCTTAATCATTTATCCTACGAATACTTACAATTCCCCTTGGTTAAGTTTCGTGAAATTTTATCAGAATCTGAAGTTCTGATACAACTACTCCTTTAATATGTGATTAAAAGTTGTTAACTTTAATTAAGAACATGGAGGCTTTAGAGTGCCACTTCCTCTGTTAGAATATGAACCTTCAAGTCAAAACCAGCGTGTAGCTGGATACGAAGTACCGGGTGATGAACAGCCCAGGATTTTTAATACCGACAATATACTTTCTCCGTCAGATTTAGGCGATCTGATCGAAGCAGCATATCGTCAAATTTTCTTTTACGCTTTTGCTGCCGATCGCGAAACATATTTAGAGTCTCAACTCCGTAATGGACAAATTACAGTACGGGACTTTATTCGTGGATTGGTGCTTTCCAATACCTTTAAGAAAAGCTTCTACGACCTCAACAATAATTATCGCTTTGTTGAGCAAGTAATTCAGCGGGTTCTAGGACGCGATCCATACAACGAGCGGGAAAAAATCGCCTGGTCAATTGTAGTCGCTACCAAGGGTATTGTAGGCTTTATTGATGAAGTGCTCAACACTGAAGAGTACCTGAGCAATTTTGGATACTCCACAGTGCCTTATCAGCGCCGTCGGATACTGCCATCCCAATCTGCGGGTGAGTTGCCATTCAACATCAAATCTCCGCGATACGAAGATTATCACCGTGCCAAACTGGGTTTCCCCCAAATCATTTGGCAGGTCGAAGTACGCAGATTCCTCCCACAAGAGCAAAAAGCAAAGGCTGGAGATCCATCTCTATTCCTGAGTATGGCACAAAATATCAATGCAACTGGCAATGCTCCACAACGGATCTCGCCATACAACATCGATATCGAAAAGTCTGTACCTTATCGGCAACTGGCAGGAATTAAATAACGATTTTTGGTCGGTGGCTGGCTAGTACATCCATTTGATCGTTTTATAGCGTGCATAAGTCTTGGGTTATGTAGGAGTTTTATTTAGATAGAACTAAGTGAAACAGACTCTATCCCATGTCTAATGCACGCTAGTTGTTAATTGGTATGGGGCATTGGGCATGGGGCATGGGACATTGGGCATGGGGCATCGAAGATAGTTTTTTATCAATACCTACCTAATGTCTGTGAAATGGCGTTGCTTTCTGGTGTGGATGGGGTTAAAGTGTAGTTCGTCTTTTTAGCATCTCCAAAAGTTTTGTAAAGTGGGCGGGAGGAGTAGCTGTCACTTCAATCAACTCCTCAGATATGGGATGCTGCAATTTGAGTCGGCAAGCGTGTAATGCTTGACCAGGCAAATTTACCCCAACGGAATGGCCAGAACTATAAACTGGGTCGCCGACAATGGGATGACCCATTTTGGCGCTGTGGACACGAATTTGATGGGTGCGTCCAGTTTCTAATTGAAAGTGAATTAAAGTGAAGTTACCAAGGCGTTCTAATACTTTCCAGTGAGTGACGGCGACTCGTCCGCCTTGTTCAACAGGCATAACAGCCATTTTTTTGCGGTCTTGGGGATGGCGACCAATAGGCAAGTCGATAGTGCCACTTTCAGTTTTTGGAGCACCGTAAACTACGCCCAAGTATTCTCGTCGTGCAGTTTTTGCTTTGAGTTGTGCTTGTAGATGATGGTGGGCAATATCTGTTTTAGCGATCGCGATCGCGCCTGTAGTATCCTTATCCAATCGATGGACGATTCCTGGACGTTGTACTCCGCCAATTCCTGGTAAATTGGGACAGTGAGCCAATAGAGCATTTACTAAAGTACCATCTGGATGACCGGGTGCAGGATGGACAACCAAGCCTGCGGGTTTGTTGAGAATAAGTAACTGGTCGTCTTCGTAAAGGATATCTAAAGGGATATCTTCTGCTTGCAGTTCTAAAGGTTGAACTTCTGGTATTTCCAGAGTGATGCGATCGCCTACCTTGACATTGATCTTCTTGGATGTACAAACTTGATCGTTAAGTTGGACGTTGCCCTGTTCGATTAACTGTTGGATGCGGGAACGGGATAAGTCTGGTAATTCTTGGGAAAGGTAACGGTCGATGCGATCGCCCTTGGTGTTAATGCAGTGTATCGTACTCTTAAGGGGAAGCAAGCTAGGTAAAGCATCCTCCAGTGGAGTTGATAAGCGTTCGCTATTTTCTTGGATTTGTAAATTAAATTCGGTCACAATTGCTCTAGATTAATTCCCGTTCTTTAAGTAAAGCGCGAAATACTTTAAAAGGGCGTTATAAATCGCGTCTACCGAGGCAAAACCTTGATTTTACCTTAGCGAACGAGAGTTCGTGTACCCGCGAATTTCATTACCTTAGCTGTCTTGTATTTGTTCTCTTACCGATTGTCGAAACGCGCTAAGTGCTGAACTCATTCCTATAGTTCGCGCCATTTCTACAAATCGAGGAATAAGTTCTGTAATAGAAAAAGTAGGGAATGTGGGGCTGATAAGATACTTCACATATTGCTCACCTTGCAGCAAGCTAATTTCTAGGTTTTTGCTTTCATATCGCCAAATTTCAGGTACTTTCAACGCTTCGTAGGCACTAATTTGGGTTTTAGAGGTGACATCAATTTCAATAACGAGACGCTGCGCGTAGCTTGCTTCTCCGTAGGAGTATGCGGTTCGTTTTTTCATGATTTTGTGTAAGTCCTGGTTTAAATTCTCTGCATTTTTCCACCTCCGCGTCCTCCGCGCCTCTGTGGTTCATAATTCTAAATCTATAACTTCTTGCGGCAACTCAAATAAACCATCTTTCCCAGCTTCAAAATCTATCACCTGATACACAGCATCAATATTTAACTCACCATAAATGTGAGGAAATAATTCCCCTATTTCAGCAGGTTCATAGCGAATTTCAGCTTGGACTTTTTCAGAATCAATCAAAAGTAGTACTAATTCTTTTTGATTATCAAAAAATCTCTTTGCAACCTTGAGTATTTGCGTTGATTTTGAACAATGTATAAAACCTTCACTGTTTAACGAATCAGCACGATATGTACCAAGATTTTTTGCTTGTTCCCATTGTTGACGTTTGGTAATATGGAGAATGGTGTTCATAGAAAATCTAGGAATTTCTGCGTATTGTAATATTGTCATAAATTCGTCTAAGTTTGTAAAGTCTTGAATAACTTTTGTAGCGCCTATATTTATTAATTTATTATTACCTATTCTAATAAAAGCAATATTTAACTTATAGGCTGCTTTTACATCCCAAGCACCATCACCGACAAAAACAACTTTCTGGAATTTTTCAACTTGATAAATATTCTCTGCTTTGATAATAGCTGTTTTAATAATCTCTTTTTGCGAAAGTGCATCATTAGCTGAAGCCAATGGAATGCCTTCTATTTCTATATTAACTTTTTGAAGTTTTAGTTTAGCAGACTCACGCCAACCACCAGTTGCGATCGCAACACACCAATCAGAGTCTAGCTGTAATTTAGCTAATATATTTGCAGAACCAGGAATTTCGCTGAATAAATCTTGGTTATTAATAAACGCTTTCTGAAGTAGACTAACAAAACGCGCTTTGATTCTGATTAACTCTTCATCTGAAGGAAGACGTTCTAATTTTTCTTGGAAAATTTGCTGGGTAATTCCAGAATCTGTGGTGTATGTGTATTCAGTCCAATTTGTATTTATACCAAAAATTCCAAATTCCAATTCAAAAGCACGTACAAAACAATTTCCATCAATTTTGTTTGTATTTGTTAGTGTCCCATCAATATCAAAAACGACTAATTGCATACAAGCGATCGCTCAACAATATTGTTTTTTTTGTGCCTTTGCGTGAGATTCTCATTTTATAAATTTGGCGGAATACAAACATCTGGCGAACACAAACCAGGAAACTCCAGCGTTGTCACCTCAAAGCTATCCAAATCTACGCAACGAATAGCATGGTTATTAGTATCAGCAATATATAAATAAGAACTCAAAGCACTCAATCCCGAAGGTTCAAAAAACCGAGTGTTCTTACCCTGGCCATTTTGTAAACCAGCAGAACCATCTCCTAAAACTGTTTGACAATTTCCACTAGGACTAACTAATTTAATTTTATGGTTATAGGTATCTGCTACCCACAAAAAATTCTGAGCGTATTCCACTCCTAAACAATGCTGTAAACGGACATCTTCACCTTGTCCATCTACATCGCCAAAACCAAATAAACCGCCACTACCACAAACAGTTCGTACTTGATACGGTTCGACAATTCCAACACCACGAATTGAACTAACTTCACTATCAGCAATATATAATTCTTGCCCATTATTAGTAATACCACTAGGTTGAGCAAAAGCAGATTCAGTAAGTGAACCATCAATACACGCTTCTGCACCAGTACCAGCATAAGTTTTGATGATGCCAGTTTCTAAATCCATTTGCCAAATTTGATGCGGCCCAGCCATTGCAATAAATAAGGTATTTCCCACTTTCACTAAATCCCAAGGTGAATTCAGTGCGGTTTCTAAACCAGCACCGCCATGAGGATGGATATTACGACTTTGTTCACCAGTTCCCGCAATAGTTTCAACTACTTGGCCCTTTAAATCAACTCGCCGCAGTGCATGATTTTCTGTATCCGCAACGTAAAGAATCTGATTTTCGGCATCATAAGCCATTCCTTGGGGTGCAAAAAATTGCGCTTCGTGAAAAGCACCATCGGTTAAGCCAGATTTTCCAGTACCAATCAACTGTAAAATTTGTCCGTTGAAGCTACTCATAACTAGGCGGTGATGTCCAGAGTCAGCGATAAACAAACCTGCTTGAGTAGCTAGAACTTTACCAGGAAAAGCTAGAGGTGTGATTAATGGTTGGCGCTGTTTTTCTAAAGTTAAGCTGATTTCTTGGAAATTAATTGTGCCTTTGTCTTGGTGTTGCTGAATTAACTTTTGAATCAACTCGTCTAAAGTGTTACGGTTTCCTTCACCAGAAATCTGGCCAATCACGTAACCTTCTGGATCAATAATTATTAACGTAGGCCAAGCACGCACAGCATACTCTTCCCAAATCCGAAAACCTCTGTCAACTATAACTGGATGTTCAATGTCATAGCGCAGGATAGCTTGGCGAATATTTTCTGTTTCCTTTTCGTTGTCAAATTTGGCGGAGTGAACGCCGATAATAGTAAGACTATCTTTATATTTTTGTTCTAAATATTTCAGGTTTGGCAGAATATGCAGACAATTTATACAGCAGTATGTCCAAAAGTCTAAAATTACGACTCTACCCTTAAGTTGTTTAAGAGACAATGGTTTATCGGTATTGAGCCAAAAGTAATTTTGCGGTAATTCTGGCGCTCTAACACGGGGAATCATACTAATTTGTAATTCGTAATTAAGCTCGACTTTATCCATTTTCTAGCAACGCGATACTCCTGCGGAGTCGTTGCACGAACGCTAATGCTAAAACCTATATGGGGTATTAGTTTTACCTATTCGATTTCACCGTGAATCAGTGATATAGAAAAAGTTTTTGCTAAAAAGTTAGGTTTTTTGCTTTATTAAGCAAAACCAAGTTCTTAATTTTGGATAAAGTCGAGTTAAAAAGATATTTTAAAAGTCTCAAAATATACCATAAAGCCCAGTTTAATTTCTCTCAAAGCATCGGGGATATGACGCAGGCCTTGGGGTTATTTCTATGCAGCTTCAGAAAGAAATGGTATCAACAAAGCAGCTTATCTGTTGGTATTTGTTGCCCATACAGGAACATTAGAACCTGTATAAATTACCAAGTTTCCATTATTTTGAACTTCGAGACGACAATTAGAACCAAGCCCAGCTGTATTACTTGCCCACACAGCGGTTTCACTATAATTATAGCTGACTAAATTGCAGTCGGTTTGCATGACGGTGTAGTAAACTGCTATGTTGTAAGTGTTTGATGCCCACAGAGGAGTGCTGTCAGCATAAAGAACAAAGTTTCCATCAGATTGCTGGATAGCTTTATATACCCCATTAGGTGAAATCAAATACTGATTAGTGGCAGCGAATAAGTATTCGCCTGTATAAAGGATAGATTTAAGAGATGTAAGGATAGATATACCAGTAACCGCTAGAGCCTTGTTTTGTTGAATTAGCAACGTAGCTTGTGATGAAATTGCAAATGCTGCTGTTAAACCTAGAATTGTGGACAGTTTAGATAATTTCACAAACCTACCTCCAATACAGTTCTCTTGTTTATAGACAATGCTGAGGTGTGATAAGTGGTAGTGTAAAATTAAATACCGGGGTTTCCGACCTGGTGAGGTACGTTTTTAAAGCTGCTTATTTTGTTAGAAAAGATTTAGGTGTACCTCAGTTGCTTAGGAAACGCTATATACATTTGTCATTGTGAATGAAGCGAAGCAAAATAAAGCAATTCGCTTGCACTTTGGAATTGCTTCTCTACGAGACGCTACCGCGAACGCTACATTTCATTCCGCTCGCAATGACATAAATAATTTAATTTTGCGTAACCACTTAGGGGCAAAGTCAGCCTTGATTAACATCAGACTAGACTGTTAGTTGCCGTTTAAAAAAGAAATTGTTAAAAAGTTTACACTTTGAAAGGACTTGAAAAACTAACTACTACGAAGTTATCAGCCTGGGTGCAGCTAGCTAAAACCCAAGTTGAACGAGGACAAGTTGCCGATCGCATTCCGCAATTAGCTTTAGCTGATTCTGCTTGGTTTGCAGTTCATATCTGTTGTAAATCGGGGCAGACTATTAGCTTTGGGGATACAGCTTGTATTTTCCCGCTAATGAGCGCCATCAAGACATTTTCTCTACTTTATCTGCTAGAACATCTAGGAGCAGAAAAGGTTTTCGGCTGGGTTGGGGTGGAACCATCAGATGCACCCTTCAATTCTTTAGAACAATTAATTAGCGATCGCGGTCATCCCCGCAACCCCATGATTAATAGTGGGGCAATTACCCTGTCTGATAAGTTACCAGGAAAGGACGCTAGCGATCGCACTTTCTTATTTTGTCAATGGCTGAACCAATTAGCAGGTTGCCAGCTAAGGTTAGATGAGGTAATGCTGGCTTCAGTGCGATTAACCCGTTCAACAGCTAATGAAGCGATCGCTAATTATCTCGCCCAAGCCGGTCATCTAGAAAATATTGAAACAGCACTTGATACTTATGAGCAAATATGCTGTATTTCTGGGCGAGTTGAAGATTTAGCCCTGTTAGGAAAACTCCTAGCTTGTGAAAATAGCTGTTTATCAGCACAAAATCGCCGGATTGTCAACGCTGTAATGTCAACTTGTGGACTTTATGAAGCTTCTGCCGAGTTTGCAGTCAGAATTGGTTTACCGATGAAATCAGGCATTGGTGGTGGACTTGTAGCAATAGTACCAGGAGAGGGAGCGATCGCTTGTTACAGTCCTGGTTTGGATAATATCGGAAATCCTGTAGGAGCGATCGCATTTGTTGAGGCTTTAGCGCAAGAGTTACAGTTGAGTATTTTTGGTTAATTCTGGTTTTTCTGGATCGGGAGCAGTTGTTTTAGATAACGGCGTAGATTCAGAATTTGGCGTTACCTCTGGCTCTGGTTCTGCTGGTGGCGTAATTATTTTTGGTACAGGAGACTCAATAATTTCTGGTAGTGTAGGTGACGAACTAGGAGATGGTGCAATTGTTACTTGTGGAGTCGGTGTCTTACCCGTTAGACGATTAAAAAATCCACCAAATCTAGATTTTGTTGGCTGAGGTGTTACTTTTTCGGGTAACGGCGTTGATTCAGGAGTTGGCGTTACCTCTGGCTGTGGTTCTGGTGTTGGCGGAATAATTTCTGGTACAGGAGACTCAATAATCTCTGGCAGTGTGGGTGGCAAACTAGGAGATGGTGCAACTGGTGCTTCTGGGGTGGGAACTTTACCAGCCCCACGGTTAAAAAATCCACCAAATCTAGGTTTTCTTGGCTGAGGCGTTACTTTTTCGGGTAACGGTGTTGATTCGGGAGTTGGTATTACCTCCGGCTGTGGTTCTGATGCTGGGGACTCAATAATTTCTGGTAGTGTCGGGGATACGCTAGGAGATGGTGCAGCCATTGGAACTTCTAATTTTGGTTTTTCTGGCTGTGTTTTGGATTTTTCTGGAACTTCAGTTTCAGGAATAGGCTGTTTTTCTACCTTCGGTTGGGTTTGGGGTGTTTTTTCAACAGAAGGTGTGGGTTTAGGTGCAAGTTTATAATTCGGGTCTACAATACCGCGTACCTCATCTGCTGTGAGTTCTCCTCTGACAATTCTCGACAGAGTATCTTTACCATTTGGCTGGTAGTCAATCAATCTAACTGTAGTATTAAAAGCATTTTTGACAGGATTTCCCTGATTATCAAGAAATTCTAGCTTTACCCAGTTTTTCCCTGGACGGAAGCCTTTAAGGTAAACTGCCTGCCAGCGATCGAAAATAAAGCTTTCAGCATTAATAGTGGAGCGGATGCGCCAATCACTGAACTCGTCATTGGCGTTTTCTTTGCCGACGAGGTGGAGAGGAGCATTAGTTAGGTAGAAGTCCAGTAAGATTGGTTCTGCTCCGTAGCTGCTTTGAGGACGGCTGTAAGTTAGCAGGGGTAATTTAGGATCTGGGGTGTTGTCGTCGGTTTTAGTGAAGACGTGAAATGTTGTTTGGGCATAAGCGCCTTCATTCTTAAAGCTTTCATGCCAAGGACGAGAGGCAAAGACGCGCAGGGTATGACTACCTGGAGACAAGTCTGGCAAAACCAAGGGCTGATTCAGGTCATAAACAGGTATATAAGGTTGATTATCCAGAATTACGTGTAAATGTGGTCCCAGTTGTAATTGTGGGTCTTTAAATATTGGTAGATCCTTAACCTGAAAACTAGCTGTAACTTTGTTGTCTTGAAGAACTTCATCAAATTTTGGAGTAACAATTGTCACTTGTGGCTGATAAACTTCCAAAATTTGACGCAGTTCTTGAATAACAGATGGAGGGGAAACTTCCGAAAATTGCTTTGAAATTTGAGAAATCTTTGGGGAGTTTTCTTTATAGCCAGTAGATACTTCCTGGCTGTCGGCTTTCTCGCCGCAACTGGTCAAGCTTAATACCAGCACCAATGTCATTACCCACCTGAGAATCGAGAACCTCTCAGGGAGAAATTTCTCTAACACCCTTTTCAGGCACGAGTTCATGTGTTGCACCCAGTGATAGTCTTCGACAATTGACAGATTATTTTGGCTCAAACTGTCCATCTGGAACTATAGCCCAAAAGGTGAAATCTGCCTCACATCACATAAATTTTCCTTGGTATTCTCATAAAATTCTAAAATAAGTCATATTCTTTACAGCGTTTTACTTGCAAAAATTGAAATATGACATAAATGTTCATGAGTAATAAGAGTAAAAGCTGCGACATTCGCTACATACAGCCAAACCATAAATTTTACGAATTGTTATTCTTTGTAAATTAAATAGATAAACTATTGACTTTTGGACAAAAAATTTGAATTTAAAAGCCAGTTAATGCATGAATTTCAGCAATATTTGAGCAAGTTTGAATTATTGTTAAAATATCTCCAACAATGTACAAGTGAAGACTCTATAATTCAACGAGAAACAACTCTCCACATCGGGTCTTGATCGCGGCTTCAGTAAAATTCTGGAGTATGCGGTAATGGTTCATTTTGTGGTATACATGATTCCTCATTCCTTATCAAGAGAGGAGGTCGAATGACAATAAGTCCTCCGGAGCGAGAGGAAAAAAAGGCAAGAGTAATCGTCGATAACGATCCAGTTCCAACCTCATTCGAGAGATGGGCGCAACCTGGACACTTTGACAGATCCTTAGCCAGAGGTCCCAAAACCACCACATGGATTTGGAACCTGCACGCACTCGCCCATGATTTTGATACACATACAAGCGATTTAGAAGACATCTCCCGCAAGATATTCTCAGCCCACTTCGGCCACTTGGCAGTAGTGACAATCTGGTTGAGTGGGATGATTTTCCACGGCGCGAAGTTTTCTAACTACGAAGCTTGGCTAAGTGACCCGTTAAACGTTAAGCCTAGCGCTCAAGTCGTTTGGCCCATTGTCGGACAAGACATTCTAAACGGTGATGTTGGCGGTGGTTTCCACGGTATTCAAATCACCTCCGGTTTGTTCCAAGTATGGCGTGGCTGGGGAATCACAAACTCCTTCCAACTTTACTGCACAGCGATTGGTGGATTGGTATTAGCAGGCTTGTTCCTATTTGCCGGCTGGTTCCACTACCACAAGCGCGCTCCCAAACTGGAATGGTTCCAGAATGTGGAGTCGATGCTGAATCATCACTTGCAAGTACTGCTAGGTTGTGGTTCCTTGGGATGGGCAGGTCACTTAATCCACGTGTCCGCACCGACCAACAAGCTTTTGGATGCAGGTGTTGCTCTCAAAGACATACCTCTGCCCCACGAGTTCATCTTGAACAAAGACTTGTTGACCGAACTGTACCCTGGCTTTGCAGCTGGTTTAGCACCTTTCTTCACCTTGAACTGGGGTCAGTATGCTGACTTCCTCACCTTCAAGGGCGGTCTGAACCCGGTAACAGGCGGCTTGTGGTTGACTGATATTTCTCATCACCACTTAGCGATCGCAGTTCTCTTTATCGTTGCTGGTCATCAGTACCGTACCAACTGGGGTATTGGTCACAGCATTAAAGAGATCCTAGAAAACCACAAAGGCCCTTTCACTGGTGAAGGTCACAAAGGTCTGTACGAAAACCTGACCACATCTTGGCACGCTCAGTTGGCTACTAACCTAGCCTTCTTGGGTTCGCTAACCATCATCATCGCGCATCACATGTACGCGATGCCCCCCTATCCATATTTGGCAACTGATTACGCTACACAGTTGTGCATATTCACTCACCATATTTGGATTGGCGGCTTCTTGATTGTTGGTGGAGCAGCTCACGCTGCGATCTTCATGGTGCGGGATTACGATCCAGTTGTGAATCAAAACAACTTGCTGGATCGGGTGATTCGTCATCGTGACGCGATTATTTCTCACCTGAACTGGGTGTGTATTTTCCTCGGTTTCCATAGCTTTGGACTTTACATCCACAACGACACAATGCGTGCATTGGGTCGTCCTCAAGACTTGTTCTCTGATACAGGGATTCAATTGCAGCCAGTATTTGCCCAGTGGATACAAAATATCCACGCTTTGGCTCCTGGTACAACTGCACCCAATGCCCTAGAACCAGTTAGCTATGTCTTTGGCGGCGGTGTCTTGGCTGTTGGCGGTAAAGTGGCAGCTGCACCCATTGTTTTGGGTACAGCGGACTTCCTAATTCACCACATTCACGCTTTCACCATTCACGTCACCGTCCTAATTCTGCTCAAAGGTGTGCTGTACGCCCGTAGCTCTCGTCTGATTCCAGACAAAGCAAACTTGGGCTTCCGCTTCCCTTGCGACGGCCCTGGTCGTGGCGGTACCTGTCAAGTCTCTGGTTGGGATCACGTATTCCTCGGACTTTTCTGGATGTACAACTCCCTGTCTATTGTAATTTTCCACTTCAGCTGGAAGATGCAATCAGATGTTTGGGGAACCGTAGATGGAGATGGGACTGTAACTCACATCACTGGTGGTAACTTTGCCCAAAGTGCTATTACCATCAACGGTTGGTTACGAGACTTCTTGTGGGCACAAGCTACACAAGTCATCAATTCCTATGGCAGCGCGCTATCTGCCTATGGTCTACTCTTCTTAGGCGCTCACTTTGTCTGGGCATTCAGCTTGATGTTCCTGTTCAGTGGTCGCGGCTACTGGCAAGAACTGATTGAGTCCATTGTTTGGGCGCATAACAAACTGAAGGTAGCACCAGCAATTCAGCCTCGCGCCCTGAGCATTATTCAGGGTCGAGCTGTAGGGGTAGCTCACTACCTCTTGGGAGGAATTGCCACAACCTGGGCATTCTTCCATGCACACATCCTTTCAGTAGGGTAGCAATCAGTTGTGGAGTGCTGAGTGCTGAGTGCTGAGAAAATACTCAAAACTTGGTACTCAGAACTCAGGACTCTAGACGCTGGTATTTGATGGCTAAAGGTCAGAGGATTTATTAAACCTATGGCGACAAAATTTCCGAAATTTAGCCAGGATCTCGCACAGGACCCGACGACTCGTCGGATATGGTATGCGATCGCTACAGGCAACGATTTTGAAACCCATGATGGCATGACGGAAGAAAATCTTTACCAAAAGATTTTCGCAACTCACTTCGGTCACTTGGCAATCATCTTCCTGTGGGCATCCAGCCTCCTGTTCCACGTAGCCTGGCAAGGTAACTTTGAACAGTGGATTAAAGATCCCCTTCACATCCGTCCCATCGCCCATGCGATTTGGGACCCCCACTTTGGTAAACCAGCAATCGAAGCTTTTACCCAAGCTGGTGCTAGCAATCCGGTAAACATTACCTACTCTGGTCTCTACCATTGGTGGTATACCATCGGTATGCGGAATAACGGCGAACTGTACAACGGTTCAGTGTTCTTGCTGTTATTCGCTGCTGTATTACTGTTTGCTGGTTGGCTGCACTTGCAACCCAAGTACCGTCCTAGCTTGGCATGGTTTAAGAGCGCTGAACATCGCCTAAACCACCACCTAGCAGGTTTGTTTGGTGTTAGTTCCTTGGCGTGGGCTGGTCACTTAATTCACGTTGCTGTCCCCGAATCTCGCGGTCAGCACGTAGGTTGGGATAACTTCCTGAATACCCCACCCCACCCAGCAGGTTTAACACCATTCTTTACAGGCAACTGGGGTGTTTACTCTCAAAACCCTGACACTCCTGGACATATCTTCGGGACATCGCAAGGTGCAGGAACTGCAATTCTGAGTTTCTTGGGTGGTTTCCATCCCCAGACAGAAGCTTTGTGGTTGACTGACATAGCTCATCACCACCTAGCGATCGCAGTTTTATTCATCGTTGCTGGTCATATGTACCGGACAAACTTTGGGATTGGTCACAGTCTCAAGGAAGCCTTGAATGCCAAGAGTTTCTTTGGTATTCCTGTTGAAGGCCCGTTCAACTTACCTCACCAAGGTATCTACGACACCTACAACAACTCCCTGCACTTCCAATTGGGTTGGCACTTAGCAGCGCTAGGTGTTGTAACCTCCCTGGTAGCGCAGCACATGTACTCCATGCCTTCCTACGCATTTATTGCGAAGGACTACACAACTCAGGCAGCGTTGTATACGCATCACCAGTATATTGCTGGATTCCTGATGCTTGGTGCATTTGCCCACGGAGCAATCTTCTGGGTTCGTGATTACGATCCAGAGCAAAATAAGGGCAACGTCCTTGAGCGCGTGTTGAAGCACAAAGAAGCGATTATTTCCCACCTTAGCTGGGTATCCCTTTTCTTAGGCTTCCACACCCTTGGTCTGTACGTACACAACGACGTGGTAGTTGCTTTCGGCACTCCTGAAAAGCAAATCTTGATTGAGCCAGTGTTTGCTCAATTTGTCCAAGCTGCTAACGGTAAGGTATTGTACGGTTTAGATACATTGCTATCTAACCCCGATAGTATTGCTTACACAGCATGGCCTAACTACGCTAACGTTTGGCTTCCAGGTTGGTTAGATGCCATCAATGCTGGTACTAACTCCCTGTTCTTGACAATTGGCCCTGGCGACTTCTTGGTACACCATGCGATCGCTTTAGGTCTCCACACCACCACCTTGATTTTGGTCAAAGGTGCTTTGGATGCCCGTGGTTCTAAGCTGATGCCCGATAAAAAGGACTTCGGCTATGCCTTCCCTTGCGACGGCCCCGGTCGTGGCGGTACTTGCGACATCTCAGCATGGGATTCCTTCTACCTCGCTACATTCTGGATGCTCAACACCATTGGTTGGTTGACCTTCTACTGGCATTGGAAACATCTAGGTATTTGGCAAGGCAACGTAGCTCAGTTCAATGAGAACTCTACATATCTCATGGGCTGGTTCCGCGATTACCTCTGGGCTAACTCTGCTCAGTTGATTAACGGTTACAACCCCTACGGCGTGAATAACCTGTCTGTCTGGGCTTGGATGTTCTTATTTGGACACCTAGTTTGGGCTACTGGCTTCATGTTCTTAATCTCCTGGAGAGGTTACTGGCAAGAGTTGATTGAAACCCTTGTTTGGGCACACGAACGCACTCCTCTAGCTAACCTAGTTCGCTGGAAAGACAAGCCCGTGGCTCTGTCCATCGTTCAAGCTCGTGTAGTTGGTCTAGCTCACTTCACTGTTGGCTACGTCGTGACTTACGCCGCGTTCTTGATTGCTTCTACTGCTGGTAAGTTCGGTTAATTCGGCTCCTAGTTTTGTAGATAAGTAACAAAAATCCCCTGCCGCAAGGTGGGGGATTTTTTGTAGAATTAGTTAATAAAATTACAGTAATGGAAGTTGAAGGTGCTATAAAAATAAATGGAAAGAAAATGCAATTCAAACAAAAATCTAATTATCAAAGAAAATTGGTGGCTGATGTCATGTAGTTTTCCTAACTTAAATTGGGCAAGGTTAAGAACTTACGATGATTTATCCGCTGAAATATTAGATTGTGATGGTTCTAAATACACATTTTCTAATGAAGAAGAAGCACGTTACTTCTTAATGGAGGATGAATTCACGCAATTTGAATCACTTGATCGAGAAGATGAACAAGAAATCGGTATCTCGTTATCTCTCATACATATCCCAAAAGGAAAAAATGAAAGGGAGTTAATAGAAAAAATGTATGTAAAACAAACCGAAATACGAAATGAACACTAAACTTGTTGAATCACTGTTGCAAGTTATATTATCTCTCTCTAATGATGAGCGATCGCTTTTGGAAGAAAAACTATTTTTCGATTTATCAGAGCCTTTAACCAGTGACTTAATGCAACTTGCCCAGACTGGAGGAGCCTTTAACTTTCTTGAAAATGAACCAGATATATACTCACTTGACGATGGAGAACCTATCTAATGTCTCTCCAAAAAAGTGATATCGTCTTGGTTCCATTTCCATTTACAGACTTGAATGGAACAAAGCTACGCCCTGGTTTAGTTTTATGGATAGACACTATAGGCGATGATGTCACTTTATGTTTTATTTCATCTCAAAATATAAGTAGTTTGAGTCCAGAAGAGTTCATTTTAAAACCTTCAGATTCAGATTTTACTAGTACTGGATTACGGGTTGCTTCTAAAGTTAGGGTGACTCGAATAACTACCATAGAGCGTAGACTAATCACCAGAAGGATAGGTAAATTAGGAGCAAGTCAAGTCCAGCAGTTGAATACAGTAATTCTTCAAGCTCTGAAATTGACGTAATCTCAAGTGTGTTATGAAGAAGCGGGAAAATTGCGTAGTTTACCGCCGTATGCATCACCTAACGATGAGAAAGTGACAAGAACGCATTATGGAACCCCGAAATATATATATGTCACGGGAAACCGTCCATCAAGGCATCCAAAGTTAATATGCCCCTCTGCGTTACTTGGCGCTTTCCTCTGTGTCCCTTTGCGTTAAAAAAATAACTGTTAAAATTAAATCCTTGAACAATACCAAAACAAGTTAATTTTATAAATTTTGCAAGAAGAACCAATAACACCACCAAAAGAAATAAATTTGAATCCTTTTTATACCCAGCAGAACGGAGCCGCATATTTAGGTGATAGCCTTAAACTTATTAAATTTATTGATGATAATAGTATTAATTTAATTATCACCTCACCTCCATTCGCACTCACTCGCAAAAAAGAATACGGTAACGAAACTGCTGACAAATATATTGAGTGGTTCCTACCTTTTGCTTATGAATTTAAAAGAGTACTGGCAGATAATGGCTCATTCGTATTAGATTTAGGCGGCGCTTACTTACCTGGCAATCCCGTGCGAAGTATCTATCAATACGAACTTTTAGTCAAATTATGCAAAGAAGTAGGTTTCTTTCTTGCTCAAGAATTTTACCACTATAATCCGGCTCGACTGCCAAGCCCTGCGGAGTGGGTGACAATCAGGCGGATTCGTGTGAAAGATTCAGTAAATACAGTTTGGTGGTTGTCTAAAACACCCCATCCTAAAGCAGATAACAGAAAAGTTTTAAAGCCCTATAGCCAAAGTATGAAACAGTTACTCAAAAATGGCTATAAAGCAAAAATACGTCCTAGCGGACATGATATTTCTGATAAATTCCAAAAGGATAACCAGGGTGCAATCCCGCCAAATTTGCTAGAAATTGCTAATACTGAATCTAATAGTGCTTATTTACGCCGCTGCAAAACAGCAGAAACTAGACCCCATCCAGCACGTTTTCCTCAAGGGTTCGCTGAGTTCTTTATCAAATTCTTAACTGATGAAGGTGATATGGTATTAGATCCATTTGCAGGTTCTAATACAACCGGCTTTGTTGCTGAAACTCTGCAACGCCGATGGATATCTTTTGAAATTAATGAGCATTATGTAATGGGAAGTCGTTATCGATTTAGCCAATAACCAAATTAAGTAAATAGTCAGGAGTGAGAAGTTAAAATTTATAACTCATAACTCTTAACTCATAACTACTCAATTAAATTTCTCCATTCACCTGCATTTGATGAACTTGATCTGCTAGTTCTTGACGACCTCGATCATCGAGTTTATCAATAGCTAACATCCCCATGAGAATAACTTCTTTCAGGGTCAAACGTGTGGAATGTGCCTGTTTTTGCACAATCTCTTTAATAATGGGACTGACACCAATCGCTGTACTAGCTCTTGCCACAGAAGAAAAGGAAACACTAATGATTCAGCCTAAATCTTAGCACTTTCAATGAGGTTATTCTCTAGAGTTAAAACTTAATTTAAATGTGTTTCAACTCATACTTCAATGAGTAAACATAAATTTTAAATTACGTCTAGTGAGTTATCAAATTCTCAGTATGGCAAACCTGATACTTGCTCATTGAGGACACGTTATCGTATGATATCAATAATATCAACAGTTAAAATTTCGCCTATTTTTTCCTAAATTTCCACTAAGTCCTCAATCGGCATATTAAAGATATGAGCTAATTTGGATATAGCAGGAAAGTCAACTGTTGTCGTTTTGTGACGACGCGCATAAATTGTAACTGTGCTGCAAATTACCCTATAATGGTCGGAAATTTATTTTAGTGACCACACTTTCACTTGTGCTAGTTCTCGAAGCTGTAATTTGAACTAATCACATCTTTAATAACTGGTGCAAATGCACTGCTTAATTTCAGATGACAAAACGAAAATGTATACGTATTCCCCTAGCGTTCTCGGTCTAGCCAACTCTCACGCGATCGCGACAATTAACTGAAATTTAGAAACCTAAAATCTGATGTTTATTTCACATATTAGCAATACCAAAAGCAAAAACCTCTGTCCTGAGATCCTCAAAAATCACTCACTAATCGCCTAGTTTGCAAAGACTTGCAATATTTGTGACAACTGAGTTATGAAAAGTAGTCGGCTGAAGAAAACAGTGCCCTCAGTAGAAGTATTCACATAAACGAGACTTGTATACCACCGGGAAAACCGTACTTTAAAGAGATCGTAAATTGTCAAATATAATCTCATGAACACGCTTTACAGAACTATACAGCGTAAATAAGAATAATAACTTAACCGAAGTAAAATTTTCCTGAATACAGGCAATTAATGCCGTCATAAGGAAAAGCAGTGAGTAGAGGAGAGAGAAAGCGATGAGGGACCCCTATCTGTTGGCAGCAGGCTTGTTAACAGGATTAGCAATACCAGCATCGGCTCTTCCACATCTGTCAATTGTCCTGCCAGAAAGTTCTAGATTCCTGTGGGATTTAAAACAAGGTTCACAGACAATAGTCAGTACAAAAATTATCCCCAGCGTTGATCTCTCCTTACCCGAACTCAGCGGCCAAGCGTTCCAACCCCTAAAAAGTTCGCGGCCAATAGTAAGTGAGAAAAACGTCCCTAGCGTACCAGAATTTAGCAGTCAGGCATTACCAGTATCAACAGAGTCATCACTCAACCCCAGCACCCAAGCAACTAGCCTCTTATTGACATCTGGAAATCAACTTTACTACCAAAGATTGGCAGCTCTGAAAACAGGTCAGATTTATACACGCGTAGATAGTGATAATTTGCAATCATTGTGGGAGTCGATCAAGAAACGTCAACTAACTTACGACGACTGGAAAAGTTTACTAGCTTTAGAAGCTAGAGCGATCGCTCAAGGTCAAGGTGCCAATCATCTAAGTATTTTAGTTGGTGATTCTTTGAGCATGTGGTTTCCGAGAGAAAAACTGCCTGCTGGTAAATTGTGGCTGAATCAAGGCATATCTGGAGATACTTCTACTGGCGTTTTAAAAAGATTGGGGGCATTTTCAGCAACGCGGCCAGATGTTATTTACATCATGGCTGGGATTAACGACCTACGAAAAGGTGCTAGTGATGAAACAATTTTGCATAATTATCGCCGGATTGTCCGGCGTTTACGCCAGACTCACCCCAAAGCTCAAATCATTGTCCAATCAATTTTGCCTACTCGTCTACCAAAAATTTCCAATAGCCGTATTCGTCACCTCAACATCCAGCTAACCGTGATTGCCAAACAAGAAGGCGCTAATTATCTCAATATTTATAGCTGGTTTACCGATATGGAAGGCAATTTGCGCCCAGAATTAACCACAGATGGGTTGCACCTGTCTCAAGAAGGATATGATGTGTGGCGAACAGCACTACAGCAGATAGAATACAAACTCACTCAGCGTGAGAATTGAGCGATCGCTTTGCCGACACTTGGAGCGATATCTACGACGGGCTGCGCCTACGCAATTTTTAAATTTATGGAAGTTACTGATACTGACGCCATCAACATACGTTCTGTAATTGAATACCAATTGGCAGCCTTTAAAAAAGATGATGCCCAAAGCGCTTTTGCCTTTGCTAGCCCGGCGATTCAGGCGCAATTAGGAACGCCAGAAAATTTTATGCAGATGGTAAAGACAAGCTACCCAGCAGTATACCGTCCTCGTTCTGTCTTTTTTGAGAAGATAACAACCATCCAGGAAAACATAACTCAACCAGTGCTGCTACTTGCTCCTGATGGAGTTCCCTTGAGGGCTTTATATTTTATGGAAAAACAGCCCAATAATATCTGGAGGATTAACGGTTGCTTTCTAGTTTCTCTAGAAGGTAAATAAACTTTATATTTATAGAACTAAAATACTATACTTTAACGCCCAAGGCTTCCCTATTTAAAACCTGATTTAACTTACCGCTACGATAACCTTCTAAATCTAAGGTTACGTAGATAAATCCAAAATCTTGAAATGCCGAAACTAATGTTTGTAAATCGTTAGCTAAGACAAACTCTTTGATTTGTTCTGGTGGTAATTCAATACGTGCTGTATCCCCTTCCGATCGCACGCGTAAATTCTGCCAACCTAGCTTTCGCAGATAAATTTCTCCTCTGCCGACTCGTTGCAACTTAGTGACAGTAATCTCTTCACCGTAAGGAAACCGGGAACTGAGGCAAGGTTGAGCAGGTTTATCCCACCAAGGTAAACCGAGTTGTTGCGAAAGTTGGCGAACTTCAACTTTAGTGACACCCACTTCTGCTAAAGGCGATCGCGCCCCTCTTTCCTTAGCCGCCTGAATTCCTGGGCGATAATCATGCAAATCATCGGCATTTACCCCATCTACCACGTAAGGATAACCCAGTTCTAAAGCTAAAGGTTTGAGAGTGTCGTGCAACTCACTTTTACAAAAATAACAGCGATTAACCGGGTTAGAAGTGTAATTGGGATTTTCCATCTCGTGAGTCTGGACGATTTTATGAGGAATCCCAATTGTTGCAGCTTGAATTTTCGCGTCTTCCAATTCTTCTGGTAACAGTGAAGGAGAAACAGCAGTCACAGCCAAAGCGCGATCGCCTAACACATCATAAGCAATTTTGGCAACCAAAGTGCTATCAACACCACCAGAGTAGGCAATCAACGCCTGCTCCATTTCTCTAAATAAGGCTCTTAATTGCTCAAATTTTTCTGTCAGCATCATTTTCCAATCCTGCCAAAACCCTACAGCACCCAACAATTTATATTGTAGTCATTTGTTATGGGGCATTGGGCATTGGGCATTGAACATTGGGAATGGGTTATTTATTCTCCTCGCCTTCCTTGCCTCCCCTGCTTTCTCATCTCCCCCTGCTCCCTGCCTCTCTATATTGCCGGTTTGCTGTACTTGGCTACCAGACTGGCTAAAAGTGGTAAATCAATTGGTTTAGAAATATAGTCATTTACTCCGGCATTTAGACAGGTTTCGCGATCGCCTTTCATCGCCATTGCTGTTTGAACAATTACCGGAATCTTCCGATATTGCTGATTTTCTCGCAGTTGTTGTACCAAGTTAAGACCATTTCCATCTGTCAGACAAACATCCATTAAAATTACTGCTGGATCTAACTGTGTTAGAGCTTCCCACATCTCGGCAGCATTCTTAACCCAAGTCACTTGATATCCCAAATTACGTAGATAAATTTGTATCAAATTGGCACTGGGTAAATCATTTTCTACCAGCAAAACTTCTACAGAATAACTAGGTGTCAAAGGCGGAGGAAATGAGGAAAATTCTGCTTCCCCTGCTTCCTCATCTTCCTCATCTCCTCCTACTCCCAGTTCTTGCTTAAGGGGAAGTACAAGAGTAAAACGGGAGCCACGATCTATTTCCGATTCTACTTTCACCGAACCACCGTGAATTTGGGCGAGTTTCTGAGTCACTGCTAAACCCAAACCAGTACCTTCAATACCATCTGCTACGGTCTTGGCAATTTGGAAATATGGTTGAAACAGTTGAACTTGGTCTTCTTGGGAAATGCCAGTGCCAGTATCCCAAACTGTAAAATGCACAAATACACCTTTGGAAGCAATCTGTAAGCCAACACTTCCTTTGCTGGTAAACTTTAGGGCGTTGAAGAGTAAATTCAACAACATTTGCTTAAGTCGTAAGGGGTCAGCTACTAGAGTTTTAATATCAGGTTCAAGTTCTAGGCACAGTCTCAAACCCTTGTTAGCGGCTTTCTCTTTCACCAATGCTAAAACATTGCTACATAGGAGTGGCACATCTACTGTTTCCCACTGTACTTCTAGCTGATTTGCTTCAATTTTGGAGAGATCCAAAATATCATTAATCAAAGCTAGTAAGTGTTTACCGCTAGACTGAATAATATTTAAATACTCTTGCTGACGTTCTTTAGTTGGTTCGTACCCTGGAGCTAAAAGCAGATGGGTAAAACCAATAATGGAACTAAGCGGTGTGCGAATTTCGTGACTGGTGTTTGCCAGAAATTGATTTTTCAGTTGATTAGTGCGCTCCAATTCTTGATTAGAGTTACTTAACTGTTGACATCGTTGCGGCCAAGACAGGATGTGTCTAAGTTGTATTAAGGCTGTAGTACAGCATTTGGCAGACCTTGCCATCAATTGCGATCTGAGTTGAACTTGTGATTCTACAAGCGACTCACAATGAGAGCTTAGGGGCGTTGTAGCGATAATTAGCCAGCCCATAACACTGCCAGAATCATCAGCTAACCTCCAAGCGCTCGGTAGTTGTTGATTCTCAAGTTGTTGCAAATCTTCAAGTTTTATGACTTCTTGCAATCTCAACAGCAGCTTGTTTTCTGCTGTAAGCACTTCTAGAAACAAAGGTGGTGAATTTGGGGATGGAGAATGAGAAACATAGCAAACTGTGGCAACAGCTTCTTGTGGTTGACACATAGCGATGCCTACGGCACATTCTGTAAGTGCCAGATTACTGCTATGAACAGCACTGTTAATCTCGTTAACTACGATTTGGAAAATTTCCGCTTGTGCGATTTCTGGCTGTGGGACAGTGTTACAAGCAGAAAGCAAGCAATCATTAAGGCGACTTTGCAACTGGTTTAAGCTGCTCTCCAGCCACAGCTGCGCGCGAAGTTGCTCAATTGTTATCAAAAGTTTTGGCGTTGCATCTATCAGTGAGTTCTGGTCTGGTAAGCTTGAATACTGCTGCATGGTCAACTAGACCGCTGAACAAGTTTAGCTTCGCATAAAAATCCCAACAGGATTTTATGTATATTAGCGGACAATTCTTTTTTATTTATAAACTACAACTTATGTTGTTATAAACCATAACTTATGATGTCGAGTTTAGCTGCTAGTCCAAAAAAAATTATTGTATGAACCACTAACCTAAAATTTTTAAACGCAACTGAAGACTTATGGATACACAATTCGCCCAACTAATCGTTAATGGGATTGCGGTGGGGAGCATTATTGCTTTAGCCGCAGTCGGACTGACTCTTACTTATGGCATTTTACGGCTATCGAACTTTGCTCATGGTGACTTTCTCACTTTAGGAGCATATCTGACTTGGCTGATAAACACCATTGGAGTCAATATTTGGCTGTCGATGATCCTAGCGGCGGCGGGAACAGTAGCAGCAATGCTGTTATCGGAAAAGTTACTGTGGTCAAAGATGCGCTCTATTCGTGCTACTTCGACTACGCTAATTATTATTTCTATTGGACTTGCCTTATTTCTTCGCAATGGAATTATCTTTATCTGGGGTGGTAAGAACCAAAATTATAATTTACCTGTTACTCAGGCTTTAGATATTTTGGGTTTAAAGATACCGCAAAATCAATTATTGGTATTAGGATTGGCGGTGCTAGCAATTTTGGCGCTGCATTACCTGCTGCAAAATACCAAAATTGGTAAGGCGATGCGAGCAGTTGCCGACGATCTGGACTTAGCCAGAGTTTCAGGTATCAATGTCGATCGAGTAATTTTCTGGACTTGGGTAATTGCTGGCACTCTTACGTCATTGGGCGGCAGTATGTATGGATTAATTACAGCCGTGCGCCCGAATATGGGATGGTTCCTAATATTACCATTATTTGCCTCAGTAATACTTGGTGGAATTGGCAATCCCTACGGTGCGATCGCAGCAGCTTTTATCATTGGCATTGTCCAAGAAGTCAGCACCCCTTGGCTGGGTTCCCAGTATAAACAAGGTGTCGCACTGTTGATCATGATTTTGGTGCTGCTCATTCGTCCCAAAGGTTTATTCAAAGGAACGATTTGAGCAGCACCATTCCACTTCTAATTATTCAATAATGTGGAAATAGTAGGCTGCTACCAGGAAATTGATCGCCAATAAGAATAGTGCCCAGCCTGTGCGATAGGCGTAGGGAGGTTTAGCTCCGCTGTCGGCAACTGGCGAATTCTTAGCTTTAGCAGTCATAATGCGATTCTCCTTATGTCATGACTTTTTAAGAAATACCAAACTGGCGTACCAAATACCCAAATTCTTTAAGAATATTTGTGTGAAGTTGGAAATTGGGCATTGGGCATTGGGGAATGGGGCATTGGGTATTGGGCATTAGTTATTTTTTCTCTGCTCTCCCTGCCTCCCCTGCTCCCCCTGCTCCCTACTCCTCATTCTCCACTCCCTCCTCTCCAGCATGATAGGAACTGCGAACCAGAGGCCCAGAACGAACATGGTTGAATCCTATTTCCCATGCTAATCTGCCAAGCCGATCGAATTCCTCTGGAGTCCAATATTTTTGGACTGGCAAATGTTCTAAAGAAGGACGCATATACTGCCCAATAGTCAAGCGATCGCACCCCACAGCCCTTAAATCAGCCATTGCTTCAATCACTTCATCAACTGTTTCTCCATGTCCCAGCATCAAACCTGATTTGGTGGGAATTGTCGGATCGATTTCTTTAACCATAGCCAGCACCAAGAGCGAGCGATCGTACTTGGCTCCCCGGCGCACTGGCCCAGTTAACCGTTGCACTGTCTCGATATTGTGGTTGAAACAAGCTGGTTTAGCTTTGACAATCATCCCTATCCGCTGGCGTTGACCTGACTCTCCAACACCAGCACCACCCCAAAAATCTGGAGTCAGCACTTCTATTTGAGTCTCTGGGTTCAATTGGCGAATAGTCGCGATCGTCTTTACAAAATGCCTTGCACCCTGATCGGGCAAGTCATCACGAGCTACAGAAGTCAGCACCACATAACGCAATCCCAAAAGCTGCACCGCCTGGGCGACCTTTTCGGGTTCCTCTAAATCAAGAGGCATCGGTGCATGACCTTTATCTACTTGACAAAAAGCACAAGACCGTGTACATGTCGGCCCCATTAGTAAGAAAGTCGCAGTTTTTTGGGCATAGCACTCCCCCCGGTTGGGACAGCGACCCTCTTCGCAAATCGTGTGAATTTGGCGCTGCTTAATAATGCGTTGTACCGTAGAGATTTCACTGGCCTTGCCAATCGGGCGACGTAACCAGCTAGGCATTGCCTTAATTTCAGACTTTAGTTCGGCTTGTTCTGACGAAATCATAGACATCCAAGCAAGATGCGGATATAGATGTAGTGGTCTGTTGATTAAATATCACAATGACACAAATTTAAAAGAGCGCGAGCAAAAGTTTTACAAAACACCTCTAGTAATGTCATTTATACCGAAATATACTATCCCCCAATTGCTAGAAATTTTGTATATAGTGGGAGGATTCTCAAGGACAATCGGCAAAGCCGCTATTTACACTTATAGTTTCTGTTAGAGCAAACAGTCGTGGCAAGCAACAAGATTTTAGTTATCGATGACACTACAGTTGTCAGGGTAAAAGTACGAGAAATGTTGCCTCCGGGCAATTTTGAGGTACTGGAAGCGAAAGACGGTGTGGAAGGACTGAATTTCATCCTTCAGGAAAAACTCAGCCTGATTATGCTGGATTTCCTGTTACCCAAAATGAGTGGCTGGGAAGTTTTTCAGCAAGTTCAAGCCCACCCAGAATTAAGGAAAATTCCTTTAGTGATTATGTCTGGTCGCAAGGAAGAGGTGACTGAGAAAATCACAGAACCATTTGAATATTTTGAATTTCTGGGCAAGCCTTTTGATCAGAAGCAATTAATTGGCGCGATTAAGTTAGCTATGGCTAAGGCCAAACAGCCACGCCCAGAACTAGTTTCAGTAGGAGCAGGAGCTTCTGTAAAAAATGGCACATCATTAAATTCTGGTGTCGCCAATAGTACGGTAGTAACCCCTAGTGTCGCAACCCCTAGCATCGCAACCCCTAGCATCGCAACCCCTAGCATCGCAACCCCTAGCGTCGTAACCCCTAGCGTCGTAACCCCCAGTACTGGAGGAGTCTCCGAGGCAGAAATTAATGCATTGAATGAGAAAATTGTCAAAATGCAAGCAGAAATTGATGGTTTGAAGAAACAGCTAACTCAGGTTGTGACTTTTATTAAACAAAAAATCAAGTAGTATTTGTGCTCGTTATTATTATCGCAGCCAAAAATACACCATATATACTGGTGTCCGATTAAAAGCGGGTAAAAATAGTTAGTTCAAAAACACTTATGTTGACAAATCATCATTATTTAGTGAGGTACAGCTTTACCTTAGCCCAGTAAAGCTGTGCTTTATCTTCCCTTTTCGTAAGTTCGGAGAAGGGTTGTAGTTGAGGTTTTGATATGTACTTAAGTTGATAAGGAAACTTTACAGTTCAAGATTCAGATATTGAGTAAAAAAATATATTAAAAGTCATATTTTCTAATACAAATTAAACAAAAAAATCCTATTCCATGATGAGGATAGTCTTTGCGCGGAAATAACAGGATGTTTGAAAAGTTTTGAGGCGTCAAGCGAGAAACTTTGTCACTCATTTTTTTTGACACGCTTGAGTAATTGTTTGCCACCTGACCGCTCTGACACACTGGCGGCAGAGTGACGAACACACGCAGCACTAACCCCAATGTATCAACAGTCATAAACCATCAACATGCTTATTGAGATGGGATGAAAATGGACAATATAAATTATTGTTCTTAGCGCTAATTTTCTAAAAAACAAGGGTAATAGTAAGTAATTTCAGAGCAATCGCCTTCATAAAAAAGGATTTTAAACTTTGGTGAAAATTAAAATTGGTGATTGATGTCCATTAGCGATCGCCTCAGCAAAAAGCTGTAGATAATTTAGTGTGAGAATGTTGCTGTTATCAGACTTTTTGGGAACTATAGGGTTGTCAGACGATAAATTTGCAGTCAGTCTGCCAATAAAATAGAGGTGACTTAGCGGCGATCGCAGGGCAAATAGGGAATAAATAACAATAAATAAAATTAATTTAAATATATGAATGAGCAACCAGATATAAAAATGCTTTATACCCCAGAAGATAGTTTAATCTTAGTGGTAGATGATACTACTACTAATTTAGAAATTGTCTTCGATATATTAACTAATGTCGGCTTTAAAGTTATAACAGAAAATGATGGAGAAAGAGCAATTAAACAGGTTGAATTCCAACTTCCTGATTTAATTCTATTAGATGTTATGATGCCAGGAATAGATGGGTTTGAAACTTGTAAAAGATTGAAAGAAAATTCAGCTACTTGTGATATACCCGTAATTTTTATGACAGCCAATTCGGATACTCCTAGTAAGGTAAAGGGTCTAAACATAGGAGCAGTCGATTACATCACAAAACCTTTTCATGAAGAAGAATTATTAGCTAGAATTAAAACCCATCTTCAATTACGAAATCTCACAAAAACTTTAGAAAAAAGAGTTTTAGAAAGGACATCAGCATTATCGAGAGCATTAAAAGACCTACAAGAGTCTCAACTTCAGCTTGTACAGACAGAAAAAATGTCTGCCCTTGGTCAATTAGTAGCAGGAGTTGCTCATGAAATTAATAATCCAGTTGGTTTCATTCATGGCAATCTTGGACACGCTTCAGTATATTTCCAAGACATGATTAAGATTATTGACCTTTATCAGCAGTACTATCCTAATCCAGTTCCAGAAATTCAAGAGGAAATTGCAACGATAGATTTGAAGTATATACTTGCCGATCTACCTAATTTAATTACCTCAATGAAAGAGGGAGTTCAGCGCATTCGCAACATTAGTACTAGTTTGAGAACCTTTTCTCGAGCAGATAGCGATCGCAAAGTGTCTTGCAATATTCATGATGGCATAGACAGTACAATTATGATTCTTAAACACCGTTTAAAAGCATCCGAAGTTCGACCTGATATTCAAGTAATTAGAGATTACGATATATTGCCAGAATTAGAATGTTTTATCGGACAACTAAATCAGGTGTTTATGAATTTATTAGCTAATGCTATTGATGCTTTGGAGGAGTCTAATGTAGGACTTACCTATATTGAGATTGAAGCAAATCCTAATCAAATTTTGATTCAAACCACTCTCACTGAAGATAAAAATTATATCTTGATTAGGATTAAAGATAATGGCGTCGGAATGTCGGCTGATGTTCAACAAAAAATCTTTGACTATTTATTCACCACCAAGTCTGTGGGTCAAGGTACAGGATTAGGATTATCAATTGCCCGTCAAATTGTTGTCGAAAAACATGGAGGAACTCTAGAGGTAAATTCATCAATAGGGCAAGGTTCAGAATTTATCATTAAACTTCCCATTTAATAATTATAGTAAGTTGCGTTTGTTAATATAATAAATAAATTTATGTTTAAGGCAGTAGTAGGTCACAGTAACGATCCAAATTCTCTATCAGCAGTTGAATAAGTTCTTCAGCAACGTGCTACTTCTCTTGCAGGAGATATACCAAAAGCTAGAATTATTTTTGCTGCAATTGACTTTGATCATTCTCTCATTTTGCAGCAAATCGATCGGGCTTTTTCGGGGATTGAGTTGATTGGTGGAACAACAGATGGAGAAATTTCTTCAGTCTTAGACTTTCAGCAGGACTCAATCACTTTGATGTTGTTTTGCTCAGATGAAGTTGAAATTTATGCAGGAGTTGGACGAAAAGTTTCAAACGATCCAATTACTGCAACTAAACAAGCTGTGGAGCAAGCGAAAGCAAAAAGTACCGCACCTCCAAAGCTATGCTTAACTCATCCAGAGAGCCTCACAACTAGTGGTGTCTCTATATTGAATGGCTTAAAGCTAGCTGGGAAACACTTAATATTTTGCTGGCTAACCTTTTTAAGACTTGCTCTAATTCCCCACTTTTTAAGGAGGGTTAGACAGGTAATGGGGACGTACCCTAGAAGAGACTATGCAATAACCATAAACTGTCACAATGATAAGGCTCAGAATTTATTATGGACATTATTTTTCATTAGAATCGAAAACAAACATCAAATTCTCAGAAGAAAAAGATTAAGTAGTTACTTTAGAGATATTTTGGGGAACTCTATAACTGTACTTACAAAATTGTATCCTCAAAATTTATGATCAATGTACCCAAGCACTCAATAGCTACGCTTAATCTTTCTTTAGAACGCGACATATTTTTACGTACACTAATCAGAGAATTATCTGGTACTTTACAGGATGTAGTTGGTTTAGAAGAAGCTTCGGGATTTATTAGCGTTGTTGGTGAAAGGATGGGAAGGCAGATTAACCAAGATTATAAATCTGCCCTGGAAATCTCTAACCTTTCTCGTAGGCAGGTAGCTGATGTCCTGATTGATTTAAAAAAACGAATCCAGGGCGATTTTTATATCATTGAGCAGAATGATGAAAAAATTGTCTTTGGCAACCGTGTTTGCCCATTTGGCGACAAAGTACTTAATCGCCCTGCCATGTGCATGATGACTTCAAACGTTTTTGGAACGATCGCAGCCAATAATCTAGGATATGCGAAAGTAGAATTGCAAGAAACGATAGCACAAGGTTATTCTGGATGTAAAGTTATTGTTTACTTAAAACTTACAGAAGAGGCAGAAGATGCAGAAGGTAGAGAATATTTTAGGGGACTAGAATCTGTGTAAATCTTCAGCATCAAACAAAATAACTCCAGGATATAAGCTTAGTGCAGATATGTAAAGTAGAGTCAAACCGTGAAAGTTAAAGCTCCATGACTCCTGAACAATTTCTTGAATTTGCCAGAGTTTTACCAGAACCTTTACTTATGGTAAGTGGAGAGGGTGAGTTGTTAGCGACGAATCAACCAGTAGCAGATATGCTGGGGTTACGCCGTCAAGAACTGCGGGGAAGAATGCTCTTTGAACTCGTAACTGAGTCTAGCAACGATATTGTAAAGTATTTACAAGCTTGTTCAAGTAGTAGGGCAATGGTAATTGGCTCTTTGACTTTACGAATGAATGATGGACAAACCTTAATATGTCGTAGTCAAGGAGCAGTTATTCAACCTTGGTCTCCTGAATCTTCAGCTTTAATTCTCTTACGCTTGGAAAATAGAGTTTTAGCCAGTAGTAATTTCGTTCTGTTGAACGAAAAAATTGATGAGTTAGCCAAAGAAGTTCAGAGACGAAAACAAGCAGAGGAAGCGCTTAAGAAAGCGAATCAAGAGCTAGAAATTCGGGTTGAGGAACGTACAACTGCTTTACAAGACACACTAAATGAACTACAACTTACCCAAACTCAGCTTATCCAAGCTGAGAAAATGTCTAGTTTAGGTCAGATGGTCGCTGGTATTGCCCATGAAATTAATAACCCCGTGAGTTTTATTTATGGAAACCTTCACCACGCTCATAAATACACTCAGGATTTACTGAAATTAGTACAAGTTTATCAACAAAATTTTCCAAATACTCTTCCAGAAATCCAACAGCAAGTAGAAGAAATAGATTTAGATTTTTTGATTCAAGATATAACTAAACTCTTCCAGTCAATGCAAGTGGGAGCAGAACGCATTCAGGAAATTGTTAAATCACTACGTAATTTTTCCAGGCTGGATGAAGCAGAACTTAAGCAAGTCAATATTCATGAAGGAATTGATAGTACTTTAATGATTTTGGAGCATCGCCTGCAAGCTAGGCATGAGTACCCAGAAATCAAAGTCATCAAAAAATATAGTCAACTACCGAATGTAACTTGCTATCCTGGTCAACTCAATCAAGTGTTTATGAATATTCTGGCTAATGCGATTGATGCATTGGAAGCATCGGCACTCAAGAGTCAGTATTCAGAAGTAAATACACAAAAAATTGAAAGTCAAAAACTGATAAATAATAATCCCCAAATTCAAATTAAAACTGAGCTACTCAATGAAAAATGGATAGCCGTTAGTGTTGCTGATAATGGTTTGGGAATAAATGAACAAGTTCGCTCAAAGCTATTCGATCCATTTTTTACCACTAAAACTGTGGGCAAAGGTACTGGACTAGGGCTATATATAAGTTATCAGATTATAGTTGAAAAACATAACGGGCAACTTAATTGTTTTTCTGTTCCAGGAAAAGGTGCAGAATTTGTAATTAAGATACCTATTCAATCAGTCTCATCAAATTTCAGTTAAAAGATATGACAACGCCTGTCTGCTAATTTGCAAACAGGCGTGTCTGTGAGTACAAAGTTTAGTTGAGACTCGGTTAAATCTTAGCAGTAGAATCAACTGAAGATTGAGACTGACTAACCGAATCTAATTTTGGTAAAAGCAGGAGATTTTGTGCTTTTACATTACTGTTGATTGTTGCTTGCAAAAATGGAGTATTGGAGATGGAATTGTTAGCCAATGTAAACAGTGGATTTGACAAAACCCCTGCTACGGTAGTGGCAATTAATGTTACTACCAACCCGACTTGCAAAGGTCTTAGCCCAGGCAAATCCCAACGCACTTGTGGATAATTCTTCACTGCGTCGGACATTTCATGGGGTTCTTTGACTACCATCATCTTAACTACGCGAATGTAGTAGTAGATGGAGACAACGCTGGTAACTAAGCCCAGCAAAACTAACCAATAAAGTCCTGCTTGCCAACCAGCCCAGAATAAGTAAATCTTGCCGAAAAACCCAGCCAATGGTGGAATACCACCCAAGGAAAGCAGGGAGATACTCAACGCCAGTGTTAGGAGTGGGTCTTTTTGATATAAACCAGAGTATTCGGCAATCTGGTCGGTTCCGGTGCGTAGTGAGAACAGGATAATGCAGGTAAAACTGCACAAGTTCATGAACAGGTAAACCAGTAGGTAAAATATCATACTGGCATATCCTGCTTGTGTACCAGCAATCAAGCCAATCATCACAAACCCAGCTTGGGCAATGGATGAATAGGCTAGCATCCGTTTCATGCTGGTTTGAGCTAGGGCGACTACGTTACCCAAGATCATGCTGAGAACGGCTAGAGCTGTGAAGACAAACCTCCACTCGTCAGCAACAAGAGGGAAGGCTGTTGTCAGCAAGCGGATAGCTAGGGCAAACCCAGCTGCTTTGGAACCGACAGATAAAAAGGCGATGACTGGGGTGGGAGCGCCTTCGTAAACGTCTGGTGTCCATTGGTGGAAGGGTGCAGCGGAGATTTTGAAGCCAATACCTGCGATCGCAAAAACTAGGGCAATCACTAAACCTAAAGATTGTCCGACTTTCGCTGTGGCAATGCCATTTGCGATCGCACTTAGTTCGGTTTGTCCTCCAGATAGTCCATACAGCAGTGATACACCGTACAAAAATATTGCTGTACTGGAAGCTCCAATTAACAAGTATTTCAGCGCCGCTTCGTTGGAGCGGGGGTCACGCTTGGTATAACCTGTCAACAAGTAAGAGGATATACTCAGGGTTTCTAGGGAGATGAAAATCATCACCAACTCACTAGCCCCGGATAAAAACATCCCTCCTAAAGTAGCACTCAGCAAAATAGCGATGAATTCGGCTAAAGCGGTGCCACTCTGCTCAACGTAGCGAATTGACATCAGTATAGTCGCGATCGCAGACAAGGCAATAATACCGCGAAAGACAATACTCAGGTCATCACTGTTAAAGCTACCGGTAAAACCGATGGGATTAGGAGAGTCCCATTGAAAATATAGGGCGACAATCGAAGCAAATAAACCTGCGATCGCTAGATATCCAATCCAGCGCGCGGATGTACGCCCCAAAATCAAATCAACAATCAAAACCCCCAAGAGGGTGAGAATAACAATCCCCTCTGGTAAAATCGTTCCAGCATTTAGCTGGGATGCAATATTAGCAAAATCCATGAGATGTATAGGTTTTGGCGATTAGACATTAAGGCTAACTCTGTTCACTCTAGCAAGTTTTCTAATCCCCGGACTAGCTCTTTTAACAAGAGCTTAACAGCTTGGATGCAGATGGCGATTGCACCAACCTTACTACTTTACCAGCAGCTTTCTCAGTATCCAGGGATTCACTTAACAATTTTCCTACCTCGTTTTTCAGGCGTGACTTTTAGCGAATATCATCAATAATTATGCTGCAATCAGTGCGATAGTTACGTACAAAAAGCTGATAAAATTAATAAGGGCACAGCATTGCTGTGCCCCAACAATATTCATAACTCCTAACTTTATTAAAAACCGACTGATGGCAGCTTGCCTTGTAGCGACTGAAATTTAGACTGAACACAGTTGGCACAATTGCAACCAAGTTGATCAATTATCGGATTTGATGTTTGAATCAAAGTTGGTGTTGCCAGATCGGGAATTTGTTGTGTAGATACCACCATCATAATTTGGGTAGCATAAGCAGATTTTAGGCTAGATGCGTTTGCTGGATTGACTACCAGCAGCATGAATACCATAAATGCGGGACAGGCAAGTAAAATCAGTTTGACAATTTTCATAATTCACACAAAGATAGCTTTGCTGATACAGCATAGCTAATAAATTGCCCAGCTTCAATTTTAATTACCAAGCATTGCTTAACTACGCCCGAATCCTTGACCCCGCAAAACCTTTGACCATATAAGTAATTCGCCCTGTTCACCCCCTGCGGCCAGTAACTTACCTTGGGGATGCCAAGCTAGGCTAGAAAATCCTGCTGAGACACCTGTGATAATTTGGAATACTTCCTTAGCTTTGTTCCACAAACACAACCAGCCGTCAGCAGCAGCAGAAGCGAGAAGGAAGCTTTTAGGTGCAAAGGCGATCGCATTAATCACGCCCACATGATTTGTTAATACTCGCGCTTCCCAACCTAAAGTATCATCCTCTAACTTCTCCCACACGACAATACCTTCAACGCTAGAAGATGCCAGTATTGGCGCACCCACTTTTGTAGTAGCTTCTGACCATGCTAATTGGCGAATTTTTCCAGGAAAGCCGCGCATCACCCAAGGATCGGGGTTGTTCCATTCCAAAACGGTGACACTACGATCCATGTTGCCAGAAGCCAGAAATTTGCCATCAGGCGACCAAGCCATCGCTAAACTGACAGTAGTCATATCTAAGCTGTATGGTTCTTCATCCCAGTTTTGACTATGCCAAATTTTGACTCCTTTATAACCACTAATGGCTAAGTATTGTCCGTCAATGCGCCAATCTATACCCAATACTGAAGAATTGTCAAAATTCAGTGTCACGACAATTTCACGAGTATCTGCATCCCAAACTTGGACGTAACGCCCCAAACTAAAAGCCAGTTGGTTACTGGTGTAATTCCAAGCTAGCTTGTCAACCCATGCGGGGGCATTTTCCAAGGTGGCGATTAATTCAGTGTCACGCCAAATTTTTACCTGTCCATCTTGTCCACCAACAGCTAAAAATTTCCCATCTGGCGAAAAAGCTAGACAGTCTACTGATTTACCATTACCAGTTTGTAAACTTGTGAGTTCGCCATCATTCCACAAAACAACTTCCCCCGCCGCGGAAGTTGCTGCTAAAGTTTGACCTTGTGGCGACCAAGTGATCGCAGTTACATAATCTGAAAGTGTCCCCGAATAGTGTTGTTCAAATTCCTTAGATTTGGTTGTGGAGTTCATAGTTATGTATAGAAGTTAGGAGTTAGGAGTTAGAATTTAGGAGTTAGGAATTTTTAACTCATAACTCATCACTCATAACTCCTAACCCGCTTTTTAAGCTAGACAAGCGAGAAAATCTTGCTTGAGTTGGACTGCATCAAGGTTACGACCGATGAAGACTAGTTCGTTTTTGGGGGTTTCGCTTGGTTTCCAGGGGCGATCGGGTTTGCCATCGAATATCATGTGTACTCCTTGGAATACAAATCGATTCTCTTCTCCAGCAATATTTAAAATGCCTTTCATCCGAAAAATATCTGGGCCTTGGGTACGCAGTAACTCGGAAATCCAAGCGTTTAATTTTTCTCCATCGACTGCACCTGCTTCTACTAAAGCCACAGAAAAAACACTTTCATCGTGTACGTGGGCATCTTCGCCTAAAAAATCTGGATCAATTTCTAATGCACGATCTAAATCAAAGGCTTTTACACCCAACAAAGCATCCATTCCTAGTTCAGAATTTTGGGTACGGTAGATTTTTGCGATCGCATTCATCGCCCGAATCCGTTTTTCTAATTCATCTAACTCTTCTGGTGCTACCAAATCTGTTTTATTAAGTAAAATTACATCGGCAAAAGCAATCTGTTCTTGTGCTTCGTCGGCATCCCAATGCTGCCAAATATGCTTCGCATCTACCACTGTCACCACTGCATCTAGAGACAGTTGGCTTTGCAAATCTTCATCAACAAAAAATGTCTGAATCACTGGTGCTGGATCGGCTAATCCAGTTGTTTCAATTACTAAATGGTCAAATTTATCGCGCCGCTTCATCAAATTGCCAATGATGCGAATTAAATCGCCGCGCACTGTACAACAGATACAGCCATTATTCATTTCAAAAATTTCTTCATCAGCATCGATAATCAATTGATTATCAATACCCACTTCCCCAAATTCATTGACAATCACAGCAACTTTTTTGCCGTGTTCGTAGGTGAGGATGTGATTGAGTAGAGTCGTTTTACCTGCTCCCAAATAGCCTGTAAGAACAGTAACGGGAACTGAATTGTTGATTACGTCAGCCACCATACTCTAAATTCCTCTTGTCTCACCTTATGGATAATCATTATCGCATATCATAAATCTTTTTATATTTTTGTGCGAACTTGCTGTTATTTTGATTTTCAACAAAATAATCACATAATTTAATTAAGAAACATTTTATTTTTCTGCATCTGTAATAAGTCATAAATATTCACAAATTGGTTGGACTGACAGGAATATTGCATACAAGCCAAACTACTCCTTTGGAGTACTCTTAGAGTAGCAACAGAAACTTCTACAGACTTATCGAAAGTTGCAGGTAGTGGCTTGACAATGCCACATTCAGCTATGCTGTTTGTTCTTTGCAATTTCTATAAAAGATAAAAGCGGCAAAAATAATAAAGGCAATAGCTATAAATATCTGAGAATATGTCCCATTACTGCGGTTACTCAAATTAACTCCAGGGACGATAGTCCAGTAACTATCGGCAATGGCAACTCCTTGCTTCTCTAACCACGTTCTCACTTCTCCTTCTCCACCCTCAGTCACAAATCCACTCACCGTTACTGTTTCACTTTTTGGATCTTTGTGAACATACTCTTCAATATCATCCTTGTCTAATGAAATAATCAAATGAACCAGGGTGTTAGACTGAGAGTTCTCTCTCAATGCAATATAGACTCTGGGCATTTTATTGCCCTTTTGTGTTACTAACACATTGGGATCTGGATAGCCTGAAATATTAGCATAAAAACTGTGTTCAGCAATTTTGCCGGAACTTAGTTGAGCGATGTTAATTGTACCGATATCTTTGCCGAATGATTGCGCTAATGTAATACTTAGCATAATCAACCCGATTATTATAATAATTATCGGCATGAGGGCATTTTTTAGAAGTCGGTTATTTGTCAAATCATCAATTACATTCCACTTAGCAGAAAATTATTTATCTGGATTTTGACTTTGAACTCGATTGCGTAAATAAGTCCCTAACAATATAACTGGAAGATTAAGGATCATTATACTTACAGATTGCCACTGCTTACCAAACAGACTCATCTGCATTTCTCCCAAAAATTGCACTGGGCCAGTATAGTGAAAAAGCCAATATATTGTCAGCGCAAGATACGCACAATACGCTAAAGATAAATATTTTAATTTTTGATTGTTACTCATTTCTAAAACTTTTATTTCCGCTCACTTTTTAACCTAAGAGAGATTAAACAGAGATCCGTACTTAAACGGAAATAGGAGCAGGTGTAGCAGTGCAATGTAGCGATCGCTAATTTCACACCATTTACTACATCGCCCTTAGCTTTAGTAGCGTCCTAACCACAATCTTAAGGATATGGAGAAGAATTAAATATTACTGATACTGGGTAAGATTCAAAGCCTCTCTCCTAAAAGGAGAGAGGTTTGGAGAGAGGTCAGAGTATATTGCATACAAACGAGAAGTGCTATGCAATAATAATTATCGCAAACAAGAAAATTATACTTTGATGGATAAGCGAAGATTTAATTTTCTGGGGAGAACAAAAAATCTTGAATTGCTTCTAAAACAACTGCTGGATATTCTTCATGCAGTCCCAGAGAACCAAGGATAACAACACTTCTCACTCCTGGTAACGCTACCAAAGCGTTCATTTCTTCTCGTGATTTAGGGGGGCTGGATTCTCCAATTACTACCATGAGCGGTACAGTTAAAGACTGTACAAGTTCCAAAAAATCAGATTGTTCGTGTACAGCATCAAGATTACCAGTTACAAAGGCAGCAGATGCAAATCGCGCTCCTGGTTGTTGAGTTGTTTGCCATTTTTTTTCAATGAAACTGGGTGTAATTTTAGCCGCGTCAGTAAAGACATGGCGGCGGTACATAAAACTTAAGAAAGATTGGGTAGTGTTGAGTTTGTAGAGAGCTTGACCAAGTATAGGCGATCGCACCAATTCTCTCACAATGCCAGCTATCTGTTGACTTGCCCCCATTGTTGGCAAAGGGCCACGCCAAGTAGGAGCCAACAATACAATCCTTGAGAAAGCAGCCTGCTGTTTGACAGCTAATTGTAAAACGTATGTAGCAGCATGACCAGCCGCCACCACAGTAACAGGAGTATTAAAAACAGCTTTGACAAAATCTTCCAGAAATTGCTGATATATTTCCGGTCGATAATTCAAACTAGGGCGAGAAGATTCACCAAATCCAGGCCAGTCTAAGGCTACAACTTGAAAATTGGGAGCTAGTAACTTGGCAAGTTCGCCGACTTCCAAACGCGTCGAAACACTGCTGAAAGATGGTAGTAGCAATAGCGGTGAACCTTTACCGAGGGTTTCATAAACAACGCGAAATTGTTGATTTTCAAAATTCCAGAGATATTCTTGAACTACTCCACCAAAGCCAATAGCAGCAGAGGTAGATAATACATTGGTTGACATGACACTAAATTTTGGTAGTTGTACCTTCTTTGTCATTTGTCATTTGTCCTTTGTCCTTTGCAAATGACCAATGACTAATAACTAATGACCAAGTTTAGCTAGGCAAATCTAACTTACATTCCAATGCTTTTTTTTGCATGGTTTTAAAAATGTTGTAAAACCCATTCGCACGGGAAGGTGTCAGGCTAACATTTAAACCTGTTTCTTGAATAAAATCTGGAGTAAGTTGGACAATCTCAGTTGGCGTGAGTCCCTGCAATCCTTCAACCAGAAGCCCTACTAATCCTTTGGTTAACTGAGAATCGGAATCGCCCTGAAATACAACCTTACCGTCATCCAAAGCTGCGGTGATATAAACTTGAGACACGCAACCAGGAACTTTATTTTCGGGTAATTTATCAGCTTCTGGGAACTCATTGAGCTTCTGAGCATACCAGATTAGCTGTTCGTAGCGTCGCTTCGGTTCGGAAGCGCGTTGAAAGCGCTGGACAATTTTAGCGAGCGCAGGTGGCAAAGAATCTAGAGTTGAGGACATAACAGAAGCTGAAAACGATCGGTATCTCTTTGAGTGTAGATTATCTTTAGAGCGATTGCGCCTCCGCTTCTCTTGGCATTATCAAGCTTGCCATTACTGACTCTAATTTATCAAATCCAGCTAATTACTGCGATCGCATTGATAAAGATCAGGCTTTTTTATGTGTGTAATCAGAGCGTAATGAGCAATCGAACAGAAAGTTACGCTAAGGCTATTAAATCTGTTTTATTGTCTGAACTAAATTGCGAGTGTTGAGAATTCATACGTAATACTCCAATTAAATGCAATATCCAATGCTAGGGATATATTTATTCATCCCATATCGTTTAGTACGATGCATTTTCTGATTTATGCGCTCAATATAAATATATCCCCACACCCCTCCTATTTGTTACAAGTTAAAAATAAGTGAATTTTATCAATACATCTTTGAGCATAAATTTGTAGGGGATTGCGGTAGGGGTAGTGAGTGCGATCGCCCTCTAACACGGTATCACTACTCATTTGACCCCAATCACAAAAACTTAATTTTATTTTTTTATAAACAAGCTTTAACAATAAGTCTACAGAAACTATAGTTGCATCAATATATACTTTTTTATTACGCAAGTATGATAAATTCGTGAAACTTATGTGTCGTTTGATTTGATTTAAATCCAGATAGATTTTATTGAGCTTGGGCGGTTTGCACGCTCCTAACTGCTAACTCTCAGGTACGGCTTGGTGTGACTAGTGGCGATGCGATACCTACAGCGGACTGTGCCTACGTACTTACAAAATTAGCTGCAAGTTCGTTAAACTAAGCAGCTAGATAATTATCAACAATTAAAAATTAAAAATCAAAAAAAATTCTGATTTTTAATTTTTAATTTCTCTCCCTTGAGGATTAATTCGTAGTTTGTGCAGCTAGCATCTGCTTCAGCTTTTCTAATTCCGAAGCCCAACGAGGATCTGGACGAATAGCGTCTGAATCGGTGGTTGTAGTGCTGCTTTCGCGAGAACCTCCGCCACCGCCGCCACGACGAGGCTTCTTAGAGCTTTTCTCACGACGGCTACCTTCTCTGATGGGGCTAGGAGTTGGGGTACTATTACTAGCAAGAGTAACTGGTTTAGGAGCTTGCTCGTCGCCCTCTTCACCCTTTGTCCGAGGTAATGCCTTCTCTAGCTTAATGGGAGTATCTTTGAACATCTGACCATTATACTTTTCAATAATTTCGTCAGCTTGTTCGTCATTGTTGACTGTAAGAAAACCGAAACCACGGCATTTGCCAGTTTTGCGGTCTTTAATTAATTTAGTAGTTACAGCATCACCTTCTGCTGCAAAAACGGCTTGCAGATCTTGACGATCTATTTCATCTTTAGGCAAATTACCTATATATAGGCGAACGGACATGAACTATACCTCCAGAGTTGAATGAACATGGCAAGGCAAGAAAACAATCACTTAGCTTTGGCTTTTAAATAGATGCTATTGACCAAGACTGCCATAAACCAATTTTTTTGCTCGAAACTGTCAACCTATACAACAATACAGTTTTTCGTCGGGATCAAGCTTGTTTAATCCAAAGGCTCACACTATGGTGAGCTAATAACACCTTAATTCTAAGAATTGTAAATTTAATAGCCTATTGCCTGCTAAAGTACACGCTTTCTTCTATGCCCTTTTTCGCAGAATCAAATACCATTCCTTACATTACCACGGTATTTTCTACGTAGCTAGTTTAGCGCATATCTTTTCGGCATTAGTATTACTGCATCGTAACATAAAACACATTTTTTTATTCAAGTGAGCATATTTTGAAACAAAAACCAGCCACTGGCTGGTTAATTTGCTGCTGTGTTGGGAGGATAAAAAGGTATAGAGAGGGGAAAAAGCACCTAAATCCATAACTAAGCGGTGATGCTGAGTTATGTATGTCGGTTGCTATTGTTTGTGTAAATAAATGTAACACTTGTTAAGAAAACCTGCAACTTTTGTTTACATTCCGATTTGTCCTTTGTCCTTTGTCCTTTGCTAATGACCAATGACTAATGACTAAACTAATGACTAATGACTAATGACCAATGACCAATGACTAACCAGTGAGAAAGACGTATGCGCCCCAAGCCTGTGCTGCAACAGCTAAAAAAGTAGACCAAATGGGATGAGGGCTATGAATGGTTTTACCACTTTGAGTTTCTAGGGTTTGGATATCGATCCAAGGTGTTGCTCCTCGCCGGAACCAACCTGTGACGATAATTTGCCGACCGATTAGATCCTGGTGATTGACTGACTGTCCTAGCCAAGAAATGTGGTGTAATTTTATCAAACCCGCGCTGGATTGCAAGATTAAATCTTGCGCTAGGGTGTTACTAGTACCTTGACGACCTAATAATTTACCCACAAGACGCACGCTGACGCTATCAATAGGTAGGGCAGAAGGGTCAGCTAACAGGTTAGGTAAGCTGTCGTCAGTTTGCACGGTAGCAGGTTTTATATCGGGAAAAAAAGAATTAATCCGCATCACAGTACCGATGCTAAAGCCAATCAGAAGGCAGCCTGTAATAAAAGACCAATCTTCATATATCCACTTTAGATTTAAAAACTTGAGTGTGAATGCTAGTTGCCAGGTTAGCCAAACTAAAGCTGCAAACAGAACCCCTAAAGGAATTCCCAACCAGGGAGCGACTTGTAATAGAAAAGACTGACGCTTAACCTTTGATGGAACGCTAGCAAAATGTAGTTCGGTGTCTAGATGCCAGTGACGGGCTATTTGGCAGAGGCGTTCGATGCGATCGCCCATTAAAGGATGGCTATTATTAATCGTAAACCATCGGCGATAGGGATTGGCAGTATCCCACTTCAAAAAGGATTCAAAAGATAAATTACTGGCAATAGTACCCAAAGATAAACTCTGTTGGTAGCTGACTGGTGTTAAAAGATTTAAGCTTTCTAGTTGCCAACTGGTGTGTTCTTGTTTTTGGATATCAGCGGCAATGCCAATGGCGATTTTGAGTAAAGCGCGAATCAGAGCATTGGGATTACCAGTAATTTCAGCGGCGACGCGATCGCTATAATAAAGCCGCAACCGCGACAACCACAATCCAGTCCCAGTCAGCAAACACCAAATTCCATAAATTAGACTCGCCAGAATTGTCACTGGCCAGCGCCAAATTTTTGCCGATATTTTGTCTCCCAACTCCGACACTTGCTGATATAGCTTATGAGTTGGTAGTGTCACCAGCAGCAACAAAGACATTACAGCAAAATCCCAGTGAGCAATATGCCCTAGTTGCGTGGCGTAAATAATGGCGATTTCATCATCTGCCAGCTGCTCTAATAGCCCTTGACTGACAACAATCCTGGCATTACGTGGTAAACTACCATAAGTCAGAATAATTGGTGCAGCCGTTGGTAAAATCCGCAGTTTCGGTAACGGCCAGTGCCGCTGTTGGCAACAACGTTGTAGCACTCGAACAGCTTCGCGGCTATGGGTATTCAATACATCTTTCGGAAATTCTCGCTGACCATACAAGTTCGCCAGTAGCAGATCCAGCAACCAAGGTGATACTCCGATTAAAATCACCAATGCGATCAGCAACAGTTGAGTAGGATCGTGGTATAAAAGCTGTATTGGCTCCAGATAAGGTAGTTTGACTAAAGTCTGGTTGATGAATCCCAATGCTAACTTGAGGATTTCTCGGATCACCCAAAACAGGGCGATGAATGTTCCTACTGACAGTAGCCGCAAGGGAATTAATTTTGGTTTACGTAGTGGTTGCCATGCTCTAGCGCGTTGTGCTTGTCGCCAATAAATAACGCCGAATAATTTGGCTTGGGTGCGGGTAACAGAACCCATGAAGCCGTTTAGGGGCGCAGGCAGTGGTGGTGGCGGTGTGGCTAATGTAGCTTTGAGTCTAGCTAGTGGCACCATCGGCGGGATGTCGTCGCTTTTGGTTTCTATGACTTGATCGTTCGGCTTTTCCTCTAATGTAGAAGTTTCCGGGGGAGTAACTGGGGTTGAATCTGGTGTTGAATCTGGGGTTGAATTCTCAAAAGCAACAAATCCAGTTTCGACTTTTTTTGATTCTTGCTCGGTTTTTTTACGTTTTGTCAGGTGTTCGAGAGCGCGTGTTGCCCACTCTTGAACTTGCGGATTGTTACTCTCAATAAGATCCTGGGAAATAGCGATCGCTTTGGGAACTTCGCCAGTGCGAGCATAAGCCATCACTAAACCAACCTGGGCTTGTAAGCTAGCAGTACCATTATTTTGGCTGCTAGCAATAGGTTCTAGTTGAGCGATCGCGGTTTGGTAAATTCCCTGTTTGAGGGCAACTAAACCAGCCTCCAAAGACGGTTTGGCATGTGAAGGCATACAAATTCTGGCACTCCAATCTCTTCTAAATGATCCACGTTTGTGCGAAAGCGCGAACCTCGGATGCCGTGGAAATCAACCGCGCTCAAGTTTTGTTTGTCAAGTGAAAGATAAAGGTTGAATTCAGGAGTCAGTCGTCAGAATTCAGTTGAGTCTTCATCTGGATTCTGAATTCTGTATTCTTCTTCATTCGTCCACTGGTTGTTGACTAGAAAATACTGGAGCGATCGCGCTTAATTTTAACTCTGGATGGTCGCCCAATAACTGTTGACAATTCCATTCATTGCGGAATAGCAACACTGGTCGTCCCATACTGTCTTTAACTGTAGTGGTATTGAATATTCGTCCCACTTTTTCTAATGCTTCCCAACCACCCTCAACCCAACGGGCGACACTGTAGGGCAATAAATCTAATATGGTTTCTACACCATACTCATTTTGTAAGCGAAACTGTACTACTTCGAATTGCAACTGACCCACCGCCGCCAAAATTGGATCGCGCTTGGCTTCATCAATTGAATACATAATTTGCACAGCACCTTCTTCTCGCAATTCCGCAACGCCTTTTTGGAATTGTTTAGACTTCGAGGGGTTGGGATTCCTCAGAGATGCGAACAGTTCCGGCGAGAAATACGGAATCCCCTCATATTCGAGCTTTTGTCCCGTGTAAATTGTATCCCCGATCGCAAAAACACCGGGATTATTCAAACCGATCACATCGCCAGGATAAGCCACATCAATCGATTCTCGCTCTTGAGCAAAGAGTTTTTGCGGGCGAGACAGACGGATGAGTTTACCAATGCGAGCGTGATTCACCATCATATCTTTTTCAAACTTACCAGTGCAAACCCGGATGAATGCGACGCGATCGCGGTGTTTCGGGTCCATATTCGCTTGCAGTTTAAAGACAAACCCCGAAAACTCTGGGTATGTAGGGGGAACTTCGCCAACACTGCTGATATGAGAACCGGGTTTGAGGGCATAGTCGAGGAAATACTTGAGGAATAACTCTACCCCGAAGTTAGTCATGGCACTACCAAAGAACACAGGTGTCATTTTGCCTTCGTGTACCAACTGCAAATCTAGTTCTGGCCCAACTCCTTCTAAGAGTTCTAGATCGTTTTTCAGTTGGTAGTACAGGCTTTGTTCTAGCTTCTCTTCTATTCTTGGATCGCCTAATTCGACTATCGTATCACGGGCTTCTCGGCTACCGTGGGCGCTGCGTTCAAACAGGTGTATTTGTTGCTTGTGTCGGTCAAAAACACCTTTAAAGCGATCGCCCATACCAATCGGCCAGTTGACTGCATAGGTTTGCAATCCTAATTCTTGCTCAATTTCATCCAATAGTTCCAGAGGTTCTCTTCCGGGGCGATCGAGCTTGTTGATAAATGTAAAAATCGGGATACCGCGCAACTTACATACTTCAAACAATTTGCGCGTTTGCGGTTCCAAACCTTTTGCCGCATCAATCAGCATTACTGCATTATCGGCGGCGGCAAGGGTACGATAAGTATCTTCACTGAAATCTTGGTGTCCGGGAGTGTCTAATAGATTGATTTGGCAATTTCGGTATTCAAATTGCAACACTGTGGAGGTAATGGAAATACCCCGTTGTTGCTCCATCGCCATCCAGTCAGAAGTAGCCTTTCGCTGTGCCCGTCGCGCTTTGACTGCCCCAGCTTCGTGAATTGCACCCCCGTACAGGAGTAGCTTTTCAGTTAGTGTAGTTTTACCTGCATCGGGGTGAGATATAATCGCAAAGTTGCGGCGAAGTTCAACTGCTTGAATAAGTTCAGACTGAAGTTCAGTAGACATAAATGTATTTGTTTGTTAGCTAGCTTAATTTTTTTTGACTCTGGCAAGTCTTTTAATCTTAAGACAACGATGCTCATGATAGGGTCGTAGTATAACGAACAATCTGACTAAATAGGAGAAAGCAATGTACGACACAGACAAGCGAAAGCTTCTATCTGCCTTGTCTCATGGAGCGATTTTTTTCAGCACGACGTTGGTATCTGTAGGTATACCTATCGCCATACTGTTTGTATCTGACGATCCTGTTGTTAAAGAAAACGCCAAAGAATCGATCAATTTCCACTTTAATGTCTGGCTTTACGGAGGAATTCTGGGAGCGTTGTTTTTTCTATTCGGTTGGTTAGTATTACCTCTATTATTGCTGGGGCCACTAGCCGGTCTGGGATATCTATTGCACTGGGGATTAACAATTTGGGCACTCATTGGAGTTTTCAGCAATCCTGATATACCCTTCCGTTATCCTTATATTTTCCGAGTTTTTTAGCATAGATTATGGCTATGGGCATTGGTAATTGTCAGTTATTTGCTACCAAATACAAATTTAATTAATTCGTAGCGAATTCTCTGCATGCCTCTGCGTTTACCTCTGCGCCACTACCCTGCGGGAAGGCGTACCACTTAGTGGAAGCAAGCTACGCGTAGCGTCTCGTAGAGAAGGGCCTATGCGTTTAAATTTCAACCCTCAATTCCCCAAAATTTTGCTAACAGACAATTTTATCATTATTGAATTTTGAATTGCTTCATAATGTTGTTTTTTTTCCAGTCCGTCGGATAGGTGCAACCAAGCTGTAGAATACAAAATTGCCCCACAACTTGATTAAGAGTAGGGCAAAGGACAGTTAAGCACTGTTTTTAGTCTGTCTGACGGCAGGAAAATTTTAGCCTGCTTTTGTGACGCTTTGTTTTGTGTCTATCTGCGTTGTTTCTCTTCATAAAATTTTATGTTTCCTATACATCGCCCCCGTCGTCTGCGTACTCATCCTCAACTGCGCCGGATGGTTCGTGAAACTGTTTTAACAACAAGTGATTTAATCTACCCACTATTTGCTGTGCCGGGTGAGGGAATTGCTAATGAGGTGAAATCGATGCCCGGAGTCTACCAACTTTCGGTAGATAAAATCGTTGAAGAAGCAAAAGAAGTTTACGACTTAGGAATTCCTTCTATTATTTTATTTGGTATTCCGGCTGATAAAGATGTCGATGCCACTGGCGCTTGGCATGATTGCGGAATTGTCCAAAAAGCGGCGACGGCGGTAAAAGCAGCAGTGCCAGATTTGATTGTAATTGCTGATACTTGTTTATGTGAGTATACTAGCCACGGTCATTGTGGTTATCTGCAAGTTGGTGATTTAACAGGACGAGTTTTAAATGACCCAACTCTGGAATTGTTGAAGAAAACAGCGGTTTCTCAAGCAAAAGCCGGTGCCGATATCATCGCGCCTTCTGGGATGATGGATGGTTTTGTCCAGGCAATTCGTCAGGGTTTGGATGAAGCAGGATTTCAAGATACGCCGATTTTATCTTATGCTGCTAAGTATGCTTCGGGTTATTATGGCCCATTTCGGGATGCAGCAGACTCGACACCACAATTTGGGGACAGAAGAACTTACCAAATGGACCCAGGTAACGCCCGCGAAGCGATTAAAGAGATTGAATTAGATATCGCTGAAGGTGCTGATATGCTCATGGTTAAGCCAGCCTTGGCATATATGGATATTATTTGGCGGGTGAAGGAAGCGAGTAACTTACCAGTTGCAGCTTACAATGTTTCTGGTGAGTATGCGATGGTGAAAGCTGCGGCTCTCAATGGTTGGATTGATGAAGAGCGAGTGGTTTTGGAAACTTTAACTGGGTTTAAACGCGCTGGTGCAGATTTGATTTTGACTTATCATGCCAAAGATGCGGCGCGATGGTTAAAGTAGGCTAGGCATATTAGATACTAATTTAGGGGGAAATCTCACGCAGAGGCGCGAAGACGCATAGTTGTGTTTTGGTGTTTGGGCGTGAGATTCTTTGTATTTTGGGTTTGGCTGGTGCGAAATTCAAACAAAATTTAACTAATCGGCGTTATAACTGTCATACGTGTATTACAAGGATGATAAAAGTTATGCTTAGTGTCAGGCTGGATGAAGAAACAGAAAGGCAGCTAGCCGATATTTTAGCTCACGAGCAAACGGAAAAGAGTGAATTGATCAGACGCTTGATTACTGAACGCTGGCTAACCTTACAAGCGGGTAAAACTTTGGTAGAGAGGCGGGGTGGACACCCTGAACATCTGCTACAAGATGCACCAAGGGATTTATCGGAACGCTCAAACCGTAAAAAAGCGATCGCTCAATATCTCAACAAGCGGCATTCATGACCTATTATCCGCTTATACTGGCAGATAGCGGGTTTTTGTTTGCGTACTACAGTGCCAGAGATCGGTATCACCAACAGGTGCGTCGTTTTTTTGAGAACTGTACTTCTAGGCTAGTAACTACGCCCATTTGTATTGCAGAAGTGGTGTGGTTGCTCAAGTTTGATTGGCGTACACAAAACGAGTTTCTTCTAGATGTTGCGAAACAACTCTATGAGTGTGAGCAAATATTGCCACAAGATTTTTCGCGCATTGCTGAGTTGAATACTCAGTACAGAGATTTACCAGGGGATTTTGCAGATTTATCCTTGATTGTCATTTTGGAACGCTTAGATATTGCTGCCATAGCTACTTTAGACAGTGATTTTGATATTTATCGGCGTTATCGGAAAAAACCTTTTGAGCGGGTGTTTTAGGGATGCGATGTCTACTTAATGATAATTTTTTCACCGGACACCACTAGCTAAGATTCCTAAAATTTTATTGACATCTTTAAGATAATATTCACTTAAATCAATCTGGATAGATTGACCTTCTAATTTTAAAAATTGCCAAATACTTCCAGTGGTGACAGTTCCATAAATTATCAAATTTTCATTACCTGCTCGTTCGTTAAATATTCTTGCTGCTAACATTTCGGCTACACATTGTCCTAAACCAGCAGGAATGTTTTCTTTTTTAGCTTCCACAATAATAATAACTGGTGCAGTGATAATTAGTCTTTCTGGAGAACGGGTAATTAGAAAATCACAAATTCCATTTAAACCTTGTGCCGGATCAACATTGAATTCAACACCAGAGAATAAATTTATCTGGTCATTTAATTGTCGTCTCAAATCTAGTAAAATTGGAGAAATAATCATCTCAGAGCGAGCTTTTTCACTATTACTGGCAATAGCTATAGGTGAATTATATTGAAGAATTTCTTTTAATAAGTCACTGCATTCTATATCAGGTATATTAGCAAAAATCTCAGTTCTTTCAATAGTATTTATTTGAAAGTTCTGTTTGACTTTCTCTAAAGTGAAATCACTATATGGCATATCAGGAAACGTTTTCACGCAATAAAGTCTTACCAGGAACACCACCCCATAATAACGCTGAGATTCAAAGATTGACATCCAGAATAACTCTCTTTATTTCTAATTTGAATAAAGCCTGCATCTAATAAGAGTTTTTCAGCTTCTGTTGCAGTAATACGTGGCAGTTTAGGCAACTTTCACCTCCAAGGTTATTGTGAATATTTCCTTGTTATGAAGCGCCTGTTTTTCTGAATTTGACAAGGTTTCTATATAAATATTGTCCAGGAGCAGCAAGAAGTACTGTTACATGATTGTGATACTACAGGTGGTTCTTCTGGTGGACCAATCATCGGCACATATTATGGCTCTGAATAATGCTGAAATTACGGACGCTGCTACAAATCGAGGGATAATTAACCTGGCAGTAAAAATTGATTTTTTGGATCGTTTGTTTGCTAAAAATTAATTTTTAGTGAATTTATGGGTTATCACTGCGCCTAACCCAGATCCCCGACTTCTCGCCAGAAGTCGGGGATCTATCTTGATAAGCCTCGTTTGCCAAAGGAGGAGGCGATCGCTGATAAAATTTGGAGAGCTTAAGCTTGCTTTCGTAGTCTTTCTAAATTCTGTTGATGTAACTCTGGGAAGTTTTCTAAATCATCTATTGACTGCGGTGCAGGATAGATTATAGCGTCTTCAGAGGTGAATCTATCTAAATAAGTTTCAAAGGCTTGATCATCTTCTCTATGCTCAAGGATATATTGACGCAATTGGGCACGGGGCATTGTCATAAAATCTGGTTTACTCATACATATCTCCACTTCCCGTCTAGGTAAATTATAATTTCATTTTCTTCACCGGCGAGAATTACAACATTTTTTGTTCGTTCATCGATTCGCACTAAAAACACAGGTAAATACATTTTAGTAGCCCAAAAACTTAAGATAAACAACGTTTTCAATTGTTCTACAGTAGGCATATTTAAATTATTGCTACAACAAATTTTTACTCTAGTAGAGTACGGCGTAAATAAACCACCCATTCCAAACTAATGAAACGCTTACGCTGTATTAATTTTGAATTTTGAATTCCGCCTTGCGGTACTAGTGTGATTGGAGTAATTTAGTATCTTTCAATCGGAAACTACTGAGTAACTATTATACTTAATTAGCGATTTTTTTACATAGATAAATCAGCCGCATTTGCTAGAGTCTCAGGCGATCGCTCATAAAACATCTAAAATCGAAATTAACTAGCTTTGATATAGTTATGGCAATTACTCGCTCTATGTTTGGGGCAGTTCGTTTAAAAAACCCAATCTCTAACTAGTGCGATCGCTCACTGTATTTGCGACAGCAGCACGATAAAATTCTAAAACCATAATCGTACTAAAAGGTCTAAATGGCAGAAACACTATTCTTCAACGCCTTACGGGAAGCCATTGATGAAGAAATGGCGCGTGATTCCAGCGTATTTGTTCTCGGTGAAGATGTTGGACACTACGGCGGTTCCTATAAAGTTACCAAAGACCTGTACCAAAAATATGGCGAACTCCGCATTCTAGACACCCCCATCGCTGAAAATAGCTTTACTGGGATGGCTGTGGGAGCCGCAATGACTGGGTTACGTCCGATCATTGAAGGCATGAACATGGGCTTTTTACTGCTCGCCTTCAACCAAATATCCAACAACGCTGGGATGCTCCGCTATACTTCTGGCGGTAACTTTAAAATTCCGATGGTAATTCGCGGCCCTGGAGGTGTAGGACGGCAGCTAGGCGCAGAACATTCCCAGCGCCTAGAAACCTACTTTCAAGCTGTGCCAGGGTTGAAGATTGTTGCTTGCTCCACACCAAGAAATGCTAAAGGACTGCTGAAATCCGCTATCCGCGATGATAATCCAGTATTGTTCTTTGAACACGTTTTGCTTTACAACTTGAAAGAAGATTTACCAGAAGAAGAATATTTACTACCACTAGATAAAGCAGAAATTGTGCGTGAGGGGAAAGATGTCACAATTATCACTTATTCCCGAATGCGGCATCATGTGCTACAAGCGGTAAAAACTCTTGCAAAACAAGGATACGATCCAGAAGTTATCGATTTAATATCCCTCAAACCATTAGATTTTGATACCATTGGTGCATCAATACGTAAAACCCATAAAGTCATTGTTGTGGAAGAATCGATGCGCACTGCGGGTATTGGAGCAGAAGTCATCGCCTCAATAAATGATCGCTTATTCGATGAATTGGATGCGCCAGTACTCCGCCTTTCTTCCCAAGATATTCCCACACCTTACAACGGCAATCTGGAACGACTAACAATCATCCAACCAGAGCAAATCGTAGAAGCTGTGGAAAAAATGGTGGCGTTACGAGTTTAAAAGTTAGGAGTTAAAAGTTAGGAGTGAGGAGTTAAGAATTCAATATTGAATTTACAACTCCTAACTTCTAACTCTCAACTACTAACTCCTAACTCTCAACTCCTGACTCATAACTCCTCAAAAGAGCGCTATTATAGCGTTTGTCAGTTGCGAGTTATGGTATGCAAAGACAGCGATCGCTATTAGTTTTGATTTTAGTCCTGATAATCGCCGCTATTACGGTGATTGCCACAATTCCGATACCCTTGGGGCTGGACTTGCGCGGAGGTTCACAGCTCACAATTCAGGTGAAACCATCAGCGGATATTCCCAAAATCACCGAACGAGAATTAGAAGGTGTGAAGAAAGTTGTCGAAGGCCGGATTAATGGTTTAGGTGTTTCTGAGCCAGTAATCCAAACAGTCGGCGCAGATAAAATACTGGTGCAACTACCAGGAGTCAACGATCCAGAACAAGCTGAACGGGTGCTAGGGGGTACAGCACAGTTAGAATTTCGTACCCAAAAGGCGAATACAGAAACTCAACTGCTTGCTTTTCAAGCATCAAGAGCCGAATTGAAATTTAAGCAAGAAGAATTAAGAAAGAGTACCGACAAAGCGGCAATTGTCAAGAATCAAGAAGACTTACAAAAAAATAATCAAGCGATCGCAGAATTGTTTGAAAGCACTGATCCACCGCTAATTGGCAAATACCTCAAGGATGCCTATGGTGAACCCACTCAAGGTAACAACTGGAATGTTGCTATTCGCTTCGACCAAAAGGGTGGTGAACTGTTTGCCAATTTGACGAAAAATCTCGCCGGTACTGGGCGTAGTATTGGTGTTTTTCTGGACAATGAACTGATTAGCGCTCCCACCGTGGGTATAGAATTTGCCGCTACTGGCATTACTGGTGGTTCTGCCGTGATTACAGGACGTTTTACCGCCCAGCAAGCCAATGACTTAGGCGTGCAGTTACGCGGTGGCGCATTACCCGTACCAGTAGAAATCGCAGAAAGGCGGACAGTCGGAGCAACCTTGGGTAAAGATAGCATTCAAAGTAGTATTTATGCTGGAGTCGGTGGTTTGACTTTAGTATTAATATTCATGGTGGTTTACTATCGACTACCAGGATTGATTGCGGATGTATCACTAGTGATCTACTCCCTCTTAACTTGGGCAACCTTTGCTTTGTTGGGCGTTACCCTGACTTTGCCAGGAATTGCTGGTTTTATTCTCAGTATTGGGATGGCAGTTGATGCCAATGTGCTAATTTTTGAACGGACGCGGGAAGAATTGCGGGCGGGTAAATCTCTGTATCGTTCCGTGGAATCTGGTTTTTACCGAGCATTTTCTAGTATTTTAGATAGCAACGTCACTACATGGATTGCTTGCGCTGCCCTGTTTTGGCTGGGGTCTGGTTTAGTCAAAGGCTTTGCTCTTACCTTAGCTTTGGGGGTAGCTGTGAGTATGTTTACCGCAATTACCTGTAGTCGGACATTGCTATTTTTGGCAATTTCAATTCACTCCTTGCGGAAGACAGAACTTTTCTGTCCAAACCTGCCAGCATCGAATAAGGCAGAGGTGACTCAATGAAACTAAGTATTAATAAATCGCGATCGCTTTGGTGGAGTATTTCTGCTGCTATCATCATCGCTGGTATCATCTCAATGGTGATTTCTTGGCAACAACCGAATATTCGTTCTCCCTTACGCCCCGGTTTAGATTTTATCGGTGGTACGCGGTTGCAATTTGTCCGAGATTGCACCAAACCCGGTAACTGCGACAAACCAATTGATATCAACGCTGTCCGGGAAGTAGCAAAAGCACAGGGACTAGGTGATAGCAGTATCCAACTTGTCTCAGAAAATGGTGTAGAAAATGGTGTACTAATTCGGTCAAAAGATTTGGGTGTCGATCAGCGTACCAAATTACAAAACGCTTTGAGCGAAGAAATCGGCGTTTTTGACCCACAAAAGAACCAGATTGACTCTGTTGGCCCCACCTTGGGAAAAGAACTGTTTACATCTGGGATGTTAGCTCTGATAGTTTCCTTCATCGGTATTACTATCTACATGACTTTCCGCTTCCAGTTAGATTATGCTGTGTTTGCGATCGTTGCCCTATTCCACGATATCTTGATCACAGTAGGGGCTTTTTCAATTTTGGGTTTGGTGGCGGGCATCGAAGTAGATAGCCTTTTTATCGTCGCCTTACTTACGATCACAGGTTTTTCAGTCAACGATACAGTAGTGATTTACGATCGCATTCGGGAAACCCTTAAAATCCATCCCGAACAGCCGATTGCCGAAATTGTAGATGATGCGGTTAACCAAACATTGACAAGATCGATCAACACTACCTTAACCGTATTACTGACATTATCTGCAATCTTTCTATTTGGCGGGGAAACACTGAAATACTTTTCCCTTGCTTTGATTGTTGGCTTCACAATGGGAGCTTATTCGAGTATTTTCATCGCCAGTACTCTTCTAACTTGGTGGCGAGAGCGTAAAGGGGAATCCCAGGTGTTAGACAACCCTGATTCGATTGATACATCTCCCAGTTCCCAGGATAGTTAAACTTGTGTATATTTCACAATTGGGTGAAAGCATTTTGAATTGCTCATCCACGCCTTGCACTCTTATTCCCCTATGGATCAACCGGAAGAACCATTAAATACTGTCCCAGACTTGGAGAAATCTGACCCATCGTTTGCTCAACAAGTACAAAGGCTACATCAGCTAACAGTATATGGCAGGTGGCTGTTTGTGGGCTGTTTATGGCTGACTATTGCGCCTGTCTCCTTGTGGGGTCTACGTGGAGAAATTGTTCTGTGGCAACAATATTTTACCTGGGTGGCAGTGAGATTTGGATTATTCTACCATCCGCTGTCTACCTTCGGTCTAGCCTTTTGTTTTGGGATGACTGCCGCTGTTTTAGTTTGGCAAAGCCGGAATATTCTACTCGGACTACCACAGCAGGAAAAACAACGTTTAGAAAAACAAGTTTATCGGATACGTCAACAGGGAGCAACTCATCCTCTATGGAAGTGGGTTTGTCATTAAATTTTCTTTCTCTACACGTACAGCAATTTATAGCAAAATATGACTTAACTCAAAGTTTAAATTGATGGGTAAGCAAGTTCGTAGTGAGTTAGCGTGGTCTTGGGGGTTTCCCCCATGAGCGACTAACTTTCCCGTTGGGTAAGGACTTTAGTCCTTAATTTTCTCAGCACTAAAGTGCTTACTACAAACTTTTCATTACTAGCTTAGACATTGTACTAGACATCTGCTGAAAAATCTTGTAGAGACGTAGCAGTGCTAAGTCTCTACAAGATTTCTGGATCATGCATATTTAATTTCACCAAATGTCTGCTCAAAGATACTGCCAAAAGTGGATGCCATACATGAACGATCTTCAGATTAAATTTAGCGATCGCAAGTCTAAAATTGACCTTTACCAACTCCAAGAACTGTTAAACGTTTCAGCTTTCTGGGCAAAGGGACGCAGTATTGAGGATTTAGGTATAGCCATTGCCAATAGTGAGCCAGTAATTTCTGTTTGCGATCGCGATCGACTCATTGGCTTTGCAAGAGCAACATCTGATGGCATCTATCGCGCCACAATTTGGGATGTTGTGATTCATCCAGAGTATCAACATAGTGGCTTGGGAAGCAATTTAGTCGAAACTGTTTTGAGACATCCCCGTATGAAGTGGGTTGAGCGTATTTACTTAATGACTACTCACCACCAAGGTTTCTACGAAAAGATTGGTTTTCAAACCAACAGCACTACTACTATGGTGCTACACAATCAAGCTAACCATGCTTTCGTTTCTGCTACAGAAGTTCAGCTTCAGGAATCACTAGGGGGATAGAGATTTGTAGTCTGGTAAGCTGTTGAAGTGGTTCCTTCACAATGGTCAAAGGCAATATTTCTAACTTTCCTCCCATAACTTCCACCAGAGTCTGATTGATTAATAGCCTCATTCCTGGGGAAAGAACAGCGTTTTTTTGGTCAATCTGAGTCAACCGATCTTCAAATTTGAGCAAATCAATCGGCTCGCTCCAAGGTACAGCATGAGTTGGTAAATCTAGCCAAATGTTGACAAAATTGTTTGTAGGTAGAGCGCTACTGGAAATACAAATGCTGCCTTCCTCCATCTGAGTAATGGCAGTGTCTATTAAACTTATCAATACTTGGCGGAGCCAGAGGTAATCTGTCAAAACATAAATTTCTGGTTCGGTGGGTAATAATTGCAAGGGAAAATTGCGATTTGCCGCCAGCATATAAGTTAAGCCATGAACCTCATCTAAAATTTCGGCTAAGGGTCTGGGCTGAATATCTAATTTATTGGTGCCGTGTTCAGCTCTTGCAACGTTAAGAATTTCATCCATGAGCTTCAGCAACTTCAGCGTTCGCTCGTGAGCTTGGGCAATAAATTCTCGCTCTTCAGCTGGATTTTCACATAAATCTGACAAAATTAACTGATGTAAGCCAATCAAACCATTAAAAGGCGATCGCAATTCATGGGTAGTCCGCGCCAAAAAACCAGCTTTAAACTGACTCATTTCCCTTGCCATCAGGTATGCCAGCTGTGTTTGCTGTAGCTGTTGTGATATTAGTGACATATCCTGTTGAGCTAATGGCGCTACTGGGGATGAGCTAGATGAAACATTTGGCGATGCCTGCTTTGGGCGTAGCCATCGCCCTAATATCTGACGGAAAACCATACCTAATGCTATTCCTGCTCCTATATATATCCAGTTGCTCCAATTCATATCTGGCAATTATTAATTTGCTAATTAAGTACAACAGCGCAAACTAAAGTTTCAGATTTCTCTGTTGTTAAGACCACGAAAACAACATTATAGCTACCTATACTTGGTTATCACTCGATAAATCTAACTTAATCGCACCTTGTCGCAAAATTTGCCAATTTATCCCTGTCCATTTAGCAACAGTGGAAGGTATACCCATCCCTGGTATTTCACCCTGGTATTCTGTCGTTGCTAAAGTCAGAACCTGGGGAAACTGAGTCTCAATTTCTGTCATTGTTTGCAAAGGCGGCTGACCAGAAAAATTGGCGCTAGTGGTGGCAAGAGGGCCTGTTTGCGCCAAAATAGTTTGAGCGATCGCACTGTTTGGTACTCGAATCCCAATTGTTGTGGGATCGATGGGATTCATAACTTTTGGTAAGCGATCGCTCGCTGGCAAAACTAATGTCAGTCCTCCTGGCCAATATTTATCTGCTAATTTTTGCCAAACTTTATATTCATTCTCACTACCCTTGACATACGGCCACAAATCTTCAGCACTAGCTGCCATCAAAATCAAAGGTTTGTCTTGACTGCGTTGCTTCGCTGCAAAAATTAATGCTGCTTCTTCTGGTATCGCTGCAAGTGCAGGAACAGTATCGGTGGGAAAGCTCACCAACAAGCCAGCGCGTGCACCAGCTATCAGGTCTGTGAGGGAAACTTGCGTCATCTTACTAAGTAAGTCGGCGAGAATAATTCAATATATATAAAGAAATATAACTTTTAAATAACTTCCCAAAAAATTATCTATCTTGTGGGGTGAGTATCCTTGCCCACCGTGAATATGGGACGGGTGTCCTCACCCGTCCCAATAGCACAGCAATTCAGTTACTCGCTTAAATGTTGTGAGAGATGCGATCGTGGGGTAATCCCAAATTACCCTTAAATCTTAGATGCAACTCTGATACACAGATGCTCTCCCCCATGAAAAAATCCTTATTTTAACATCTATCAAAAGTTAGAAATAATTTAAAGCGCTTAAAATTGATATCTACTGAAGTTATTAATAATAATTTTCTATTAATCTTCGCTTGCTAAATTGTATATGTTGTCATTATATTTAAGTCTATAGGCGAGAATAAACCAAATTACGAAAATTGCTTGTAGTAAGCTTTGAAGCGCTTAAGCGCTTCAAAGCTTACTACAAGTTTTTAATTATTTATGCTCACCTATTTAAGCGTTAAGAAGTACTAAAAACCTTACAATCATTCGTAAGAATTTAAATTTAGCCGGAATTGAGGGATGAAGCTATACTTCATCCCTGGAGTGCTATCGATTCGCTTATTGATAATTTTTCAATACTTGTGTGTGTTGTTTGACTCGATATTGAACGTTTAATTCTGTTAAACAGAGTCTGTTTTAGCAGTCACTGAACTTTCTTGGCAATAATGCGTAGTTTGGAAAAATTAGGGAGTGTATAAACATGACGACTACTGACGTAATTTCTAACCAATACAAACAAAAATTTGAATTTATCAATTTTAGAAATGGCAGAATTTTTGATTTTTCAGTATTGCTGATTTGCTGCTTAAGTTTTGGATTTAGCTGGATTGAATCAATTCTTAATTATGATAGCCATCATTGGGGATTTATGTATGTACAAGCTCTCGATCTAAAAAGAGGTTTAATTCCTTATAAAGAAACATTCCCTGCTTATGGAATTATGACAACTTGGATTCAGAGTCTTTCTCTAACTTTATTTGGAGAGAGGTTGATATCTATAGGGATAGCTACTGGTATATTTTATTCATTCAGTCTTTTTTTGTCATATCAACTCTTTTTACAATTTCTGCCGAAATATGCAGCATTCTTTTCAACTCTTTTAATCTTTCTTTTAAATGGATATATTGTATTTCCCTGGTCAAATTACTTCTGCTATACATTTTTTTTATTGTCAATTCTAATGTTTTTTAGTAAAAAAAATAATAAAAATGTGTTTGGATCGGGACTATTATTAGGATTATCTTTATTATGTAGATATACATCATTTCAAGCTATATTACCTCCCTTTGTATTTTTTTTTATTTACGAAATTATTTTTCAAAAAAATACTAAAAAAACTACTAATTCAAGACTTTTATTTTTTTGTTTGGGGTTTCTATTTCCGATCTCGTTATTTTTATTCTCTAATAGTCTTCTGGATGACTTTTGGATTCAAAATCAAATTATGACGTTACAATCTAAACATGAATTAACAATTTCAAACTTTTTACCAAACTTATTTAAATCAATATTTATTACATTTGTAGATGATGTACATGACTCTAGAATGATTTTCTTTACAATCATCTTTTGTTGGAATTTTGTAACACTATTTTATTTCTTAAAAAAAATGTTTTTGAATAAAAATTTAGCTCCAAATGAAGCTATTGTAATGGAATTTTGTCTAGTTACTCTTTTTGGATACTTAAATGCAATTCACTCATATGATTTTTTTAGACTAATCAATGGTTCATCCCTCGGCGTAGGAGTCATTATTTATTCCGTTATTCAAACATCTCAACGGCTTGGTCGCAAGATTAAAATAATTATACTTTTACCATTAATTTCTATTTGTTTTATTTTGGCAAATAGTCTTATCTTCTCAGCCTCACCAACAAGCGCTGTTTATACTCCTTGGAGATTAGATATTTTGATGGGTAAAGGAGTTATTTCGACAGAAATTAGTATTTTTAAAGGAAAACTTCTGAAGCCAGAATACTATAATTTCTATCGAGACATATATCAAAATTCGACCATTCACATTACATAATTAACTATACGTTAGATCCTGTTGCAATGATAATTAATAATTTGCCAAAAGTTCAAATGGCATCAATTTATTTCCCCTTAATCGAACAGGCATATCCTGAAGAAGCAAAAAGAATCCAGCAAATAATTAATACAAAAAAGGCAGTCATACTTTCAGATAAAGATCTTCACCTACCTGGCTACAAAGTTATTTTTAGTAAGACTTGGTTATCTGGTGAAGTTCCATGGTTAAGTAGGTTAAGTAATGACAGTCTGGCGATGATATACATTAGTGTTCCGGAAGAGACTGAAATATAAGTTATCTCTAACCTCATTAGTTAATATTTTGAGTGATGATCAGCTTTTAGCTTGACTCTTACTTTCATACTATTTAATCTTAAGTGTCTCATGAATATTGTCGCAATATTTAAGTTGAATTTCTGCAATTATTGCATTTTTGGTAAAAATTATGATTGAAAAGTCAAAATAAACTGATTAATTTTGAACTCCCTAACGATCTATTTGAAGATTATGAAACTCAACAAACTGGACAAAATGATTAATACATTTAATCCCAATATAGTTTTGCTCACAGCGCCTGAAAATACTAAAAAACCTCTTACAGAGATTATTCGGCAAGCTAAGGTAAGGTTACTTAGGATGCACTTTGAAAGTAGTGTTGGTCATATTGGCGGTAACTTGTCATCACTAGATTTAGTAATGGTTTTATACCACAAAGTTTTGAACGAAGGCGATGCATTTGTTCTCTCTAAAGGTCATGCTGCTGGAGCACTCTATGTTACATTATGGTCTTTAGGGCACTTAAGTGATGAATATCTACAAAAGTTTCATCAAGATGGCACAAAGCTAAGTGGACATCCCCCTGCCGGTTGGATACCTGAAATTATTTTTGCTACAGGAAGTTTAGGTCATGGCTTGTCTTTATCCAATGGATTAGCTCTAGCAAAGAAGCTAAAGAGTGAATCAGGGAGGATCTTTTGTTTACTGTCAGATGGTGAATGGAATGAAGGTTCTAATTGGGAAGCTCTAATTTTTGCAGTGCATCAAAAGCTGCATCAATTAATAATGATTATTGACTGTAATGGGTTACAAGGCTTTGGGACTACGCAAGAAGTAGCTAATTTAGAGCCATTGGCAGACAAGTTTCGTGCTTTTGGTTGTGCTGTAACTGAGATTAATGGTCACAATCTAGATGCGATTGTAGAAGCTTTTTCATCTACTCCCAACAAGCCTCACGTCATTATTGCTCATACCAAAAAGGGGAATGGTGTTTCCTTTATGGAGAACAAGATGGAGTGGCACTATCTACCAATGACTTCAGTGCAGTATCAACAGGCGCTAAAAGAGGTAGGGATATGAGAAACATCTTTTGTGAAACCCTTGTCAAGTGTGCGACTAATCCTAAGTTAGTATTTCTCAGTGGTGACTTGGGATACAAAGCTCTAGAACCTTTACAAGAGAGTTTGGGCGAACGTTTTATCAATGCAGGTGTAGCAGAACAAAATATGGTATCTGCGGCTGCAGGTTTAGCTCAAGAAGGTTTTCAACCTTGGGTTTATAGTATTGCTCCCTTTGTTTATGCCCGACCTTTTGAGCAAATCCGTAATGATGTCTGTATGCATGATCTCCCTGTGCGGCTGGTTGGTAATGGAGGTGGTTATGGCTATGGAGTTATGGGAGCAACACATCATGCACTTGAAGACTATGGAACTATGCTCTGTCTGAGCAATATGCATGTCTTTGTGCCGGCTTTTGCCGCAGACGTTCCAGAAATTATCAATCAGCTTACTAACTTTGAGCATCCTGCTTATTTACGCCTCGGTAGGTGTGAAAAGCCAAAGGATTTAGAGCTTCCGAAGTATTCTTCATGGCGGCGATTGATGAGGGGTAAAGGAGCCACGATTTTAGTCGTTGGTCCCTTGGCTGGAAGTATCCTTGAGGCGGCGAAGCAATTGAGTGAGTGCGATCGTCCAGACATCTGGGTTTTAACTGAATTGCCAATAGAGGCGGCTAAAATCCCAAAAGATTTCCTTGATGACTTACAGAAATCACGTCATTTGTTCGTAGTTGAAGAACATGTGGCTCAGGGAAGTGTTGGTCAGATAATTGCCCATTGTCTTTTGAAGATGAATTGTGCACCACCGCAGTTTACGCACCGCCATGCTTTGGGGTATGTATCTGGACTTTATGGCTCTCAGAATTTTCATCGTCAAGAATGTGGCTTAGATGCTGCGAACCTTGTTAGAGAGTTGAAGAGAAATACAAGATTAAGCTATCCAGCCAGAGGTGGGTTAAAACTGACCTCTGGTTAGGAGGTTAAAACATGACAGAACGTCTGATTTCAATTGTTCTTCGTCCTCTGGTACCAGTGCGATCGTGCTTCTTCCCAGGCTGTCTTTACATACATGATCTGGCATTAATTGGAGGTGCTTTGTACGCCAATACCGTTGGGGAGAATGTGGTTGTACGCCTAGACGACGATGGTTGCTCTCATCGCGTTTGGTGGCCATTGCTCAGAGTGGTGTTGAGCAAATGATTGCCCAGGGTGTCTCTTAGAGGATGTTTGAAAAGTTTTGGGCGATTGGAAATCGCGGCTACACGAACAAAGTCCGCCTACGCGGACTAACGAAAAATCAAGCTTCTTAACCCACGCAGGTGGGTTTTGTCTGTATAGCCGCGACTTCTAGTCGCCAAGGCTAGTAATAATTTAGACTTTTCAAACATCCTCTTAGAGATGAATTGTACAATACCTCCGTTTACACACGATTTTCGTCATTGAGAATCTGGCTTAGACCTACCAGCATCATTTAGAGAACTGAAGAGGTAATTTATGGATTTAGATCAAAAAATTAGGCGGCTACAGGGTCCGATTTTAGTTCTCGGTGGTAGTGGCTTTATTGGTGCCAATTTACTGAGGCAATTGCTCAAACTCAGAGAAGATGTCTTTGGTACTACTTCTCGCTTCCCTGCTTGGCGATTGGAGGGACTGAGTGAGAAGAATGTTATTGTTGTTGATTTGCTAGTAGATTCTAACCTAGATTTTTTAATAGATAAAACTAAGCCGGGAACAATATTTAACTGCGTGGCTTTTGGAGCTTATTCCTTTGAAAAGGATAGCCAATTGATCTATCAAACCAACTTTAACCTAACTGCCAAACTTTTAGAGCGACTAGCCTCTCGCCAAATCTCCTGTTATGTTCATGCTGGAAGTTCTTCTGAATACGGAGACAAATCTGCTGGCCCTAGTGAAACTGAGCTACCTGCCCCTAATAGTGATTATGCAGTCTCTAAGATTGCTTGTGCCAATCTCTTGTATTTCTATGGAAAGAAAAAGCAACTGCCTTGCGCGAATTTAAGATTATATTCTGTCTATGGTGCCCTAGAAGATTCATCGAGGCTAATTCCGAATTTGATTCGCTGCGGGCTTGAGAGCAAATATCCTAATTTTGTCAGTCCTGGTATTTCTAGAGATTTTGTCTATATTGAGGATGTTTGTGAAGCATTTATTGATACTGCATTGAACTTAAAAAAGGAAGATTATGGGGAGTCATTTAATATTGGTAGTGGTCAAAAAATGACTATTAGTGACGTAGCAATTTTTGCTAGTAAGATATTTAACATTAGTAAAGAGCCAACTTACAATTCCATGACAAATCGCCATTGGGATGTTATTGATTGGTATGCTGATGTAACTAAAGCCCAAGAGCTTTTGTTTTGGAAACCTCAGACAAGCTTTAAAGATGGTCTGTTAAAGACGACAGAGTGGTATAAAGGATTAGAAGATAAAGAAAGATATCATCAAAGTTCTAAAAAATTTGGCTTAGATATTATATATAGCGTAACAGCTATCATCGCTTGTTATAAGGATAATAAAGCGATTCCTATTATGTATGAACGTCTAAAAAAGACATTTATAAAACTGAATATTGACTATGAAATTATCTTTGTTAATGATTGTAGCCCTGATAATACTGAAGAAGTCGTTCAGAAAATTTCCCGGATTGATAAACGAGTAATTGGAATTTCTCATTCCCGTAATTTTGGCTCTCAAGCTGCTTTCAAAAGTGGTATGGAAATAGCGACTAAAAATGCTTGTGTTTTACTTGATGGAGACCTTCAAGATTTACCAGAATTAATTGAACAGTTTGTTGAAAAATGGCGTGAAGGATATGATGTCGTTTATGGTAATAGGACAAAACGCAAAGCCCCTCTTTTTATGCAGCTTGCCTATAAAGCTTTCTACAGAATTTTTGATTATTTTTCATATCTTTCAATTCCTCATGATGCAGGAGATTTTTCTTTGATGGACAAAAAAGTAGTTCAGGCAATTTTACAGTTTCCTGAGCGAGATTTATTTCTTCGAGGAATAAGAGCATTTGTGGGTTTTAAACAGATTGGTATAGATTATGTAAGACCAGAAAGAATGTTTGGTGTAACTACTAATAATTTAGCAAAAAATATTGCTTGGGCGAAGAAAGGAATTTTGTCTTTTAGCTATACTCCTTTAACTATTCTCAGTTTTCTAGGAACAACATTATTACTAGTTACCCTATTGTTAGCAATTATGCAAATTCTTAGTCGAATTCTGTTTCCTGGTTTGGCTCCTAAAGGCATAACTACTGTTTTGCTTACCATCTTATTTTTTGGCTCAGTTAATCTATTCGGTCTTGGTATTGTTGCTGAGTATATTGCCAAGATATTTGAGGAAGTTAAGCAAAGACCCCATTTTATTCGTCACACAATTATTAAAGATGGAGAAGTTAGATCCGCTTATAATAGTGTTAAAAAATTAAATAAATATAAAGAAAAAAATATGATTGAAACATCAGAAAAAATAGTTCAAAAAAAATCAAGTTTTATTACTCTAATTGTCGTTACTATTACTTTGTTTTCTCTAGTCTATTACTTGGTAGCAATGGAATGGGATTTGTTTGAATTATTGCGCTTTAGTTTAGGTATAGTTGGACTGTGGATGCCTTTGAGTGCGTTGTTTTATCTGTTGTTAAGGCGACAAGTAGAAGAGCCGATAGTTCGTTTTACATTCAGTGCGATCGCTAGCTATACATTAACAACTTTAATTTACTTTGGTTTGGCTGTACTTAAGCTTGAATTTTTATTTTATATTGGGCAGGTTACGATTTTTATTGGGTTGATCATTTATTCAATTCGTAAAAAGTATTGGTTGAACATTCAAATTAAATATTTTAGCTGGAAGCTATTTGACTGGGTATTTGCTTTGTTAATTGCAGGAAGTTTAGTAGTTAATATTCCCTACCAAATAGCCTGGAAATATAACCATACAACTAATACTTATACATCGACGCTGTATGCAGATCATTATTACCATACAGGTCAAGCATACGAATTGGCTAGACACGTACCACCTCTAGAGCAATCTGCAAGAGCAAGAACACCTGAACGTGCTTACCACATGTTTCCCCATCTGACCACCATGCTGCTTTCACGCTTCACAGGTCAGACAGATATGCTGCGGGTACACATTGTTTATCATTACATCATTATCGAAATTGGAATGTGTCTAGCACTTTATAGTATCGTCAAAACTTTGACTAGAAGTAGAGTTGCTGCATATCTGGCAACAGCAACAATGTATATTACAGCTATCTCATACCCACCTTTGGTGAAAAACGAGATTGGCTATTTTTACTTTACTTTGTTTCCCCATGTTTCCAGTGGAATAGAGCCAGCGATCCTAACCAGTCCACAAATGTATAGTGGGATGTTAGTCACTTATGGAATTCTCCTTGGAGTTTTGCTCATTTCTATTCGTTGCTATAAAAAACAACCTGTTAATGTGCTTCTCATTATTGCTGCAATCATGGTGGTGGCAACAAGCCGTTTTCGGATTCATGTATTTTTACCAATGCTGCCAGGTTTTGTGTTACTGTCAGCCTACGGCTGGAAGCGCACTAGGCAAAGAATATATCTTGTTGCTGTTGGTGTTGCTGTAACTTTAAGTTTACTAATTTATTTGGAGATGAAATCTCCTATCTATTTGAGTGGTACTACCAGTCTCAAGTTAGGCTTTAATAATTTAACAGATCCCAAAGATTGGACTAACTGGATGACTTCTTGGCCATTTTCTACAAAAATTTATGACTTATTAAGCCGTTTAATTCATAACTCGACAGTATTTAAATGGGTTTGGCAAATAGTATCTATGTCTGCTTTTGTTGCCTTGAATATGATAGGTATTCCTTTGCTTATTATTAATATTGTTTACCTATTCTGCAAACCAGCACGTCAAGAGTTTCTACTCTTTACTAGCCTGATTGTGTGGATGGTAGTCGTGTCAACTTTAGGTGCGATATGTTTAACAACTGATTATGACAATTATTCAGTTGGGGGACAACTGCTATTACCAACATGTTGGTATCCATTTTTACTAGCGATTCCTGGACTCTATCAAGTTTACCAGTTTGTCCGGCCTCACCTATCCTTAAGCATATCCATGCAGATTAGTACTGTAGTTGTTTTTGTCGTACTATCTCTTATTGCTCAACAACTTGCTAGACCAAGCCGCTTAATGGTTAACTTACTTTCCAAGCAAGTTAACTTAAATACTAACGAACGAATGGCTATGACTTATATTCATGACAAAACGCCACAAAACTCTGTCATATTGACGAACAAGTATGTTGATGATGAGATTTTTTTATTAAGTGGTATTAGTGGAAAAGCTGCTTATTTAGAAGGGGCGGGTAATACTGTAGACCGGCAATCATTGAGAGTTTATCCCTCAGATAATCGTAGACAAGTTATTAAAGATTTATGGACAACAGCTAAATCAGAGCGATTTTGCCGACTCCTGATGGCAACGCCAGCAACCCATCTTATCGAGTATTCAACTCATCCCTTACTTATAAATGACCCAGCCTGTATGCAGCCTATTTGGGAAAGCTCTAATAAAGTTATTCCAACTTCATCTGAAAAAGTAACTATCTGGAAAATCAATCGTTAACTTGGAGAAAATATATGGAAATGGTTAGTCGTTCTTGCCCTGTATGTGGTTCCAACAATCAATCCAAAGTCTTTGCAAAAGCCGATTTTGATTTCAATCTATTGGATAGCTTTGCCTTTGCATCTCGTAAATTGCCTGAATACATGCACTACAGGCTGATTTCTTGCCCAGTTTGTGACTTACTTTATGCTAGTCAAATTCCTAAACAGAATGTTTTAGCAACAGCCTATCATGAAGCTGCCTTTGATAGTTCTGAAGAAGCGCGTTATGCCAGTAGAACCTACGGCAGCTTCTTACCTGAGATTATACAACAGCTACCTAATCTTGATGGTGCAATTGATATTGGTACAGGGGATGGAGGATTTTTAGAAGAATTACTTTGTAGAGGATTCACTCGTGTTACTGGAGTAGAGCCTTCCAAAGCTCCTATACTAGCAGCTAAGAATGAAATTCGACCCTTAATTAAGCATGGTCTTTTCAGAGTTGGGGATTTTCCACTGGGTAGCTTTAGTCTCGTTACCTCTTTTCAAACCCTAGAACACTTGTACGATCCTAAGCAAATGTGTCAAGATGGTTACGCTATGCTGAAAGATGGGGGTGCTGTCTTTTTCATTTGTCATAATCATCGCGCTCTCTCAGCTAAAATTTTAGAAACTAAGTCTCCTATTTTTGATATTGAACATCTACAGTTATTTTCTGAAAATAGTATTAGGTATTTATTAAAAGATAGTGGGTTTGTTAGAATAAAAACTCAAATATTATTCAATTGCTATCCGTTACATTACTGGTTAAAATTATTTCCACTACCTAAAAAGATTAAGCAGCTTTTTATTGTTTTTTTAAAAAAAACAAAAATTGGTTATTTGCCGATTTCTATTCCGGCAGGTAATCTAGCTGTTATTGGCTACAAAAAATCTCCATGCAAAATAAATTTAATATCAAGGTTATTAAATTAAAATTATGCATTTTTTATCAAAAAGATTTATAAGGTTTCTGATAGTAGGGGGGATAAATACACTTTTCGGTTATTCGCTATTTGCTTTGCTGATTTTACTAAATTTCCACTATGAAATTGCCGCTTTAATATCAACTATATGCGGGGTATTTTTTAACTTTAAAACTATTGGAGCTATCGTTTTTAAAAAGAAAAGCAATACTCTAATTTTTAGATTTATAGGAGTTTATACAATTATTTATTCACTGCAATTATTTTTTATAAAATTATTGCTAATTTACAAGATTAGTCTTTTCATGGCAGGAGCTTTAATTCTACTTCCTCTGGCGTTAATATCATATACATTAAATAAAATATTTGTTTTTAAAAAATATAAATAAAACTCAATTACCTGCTGCCTAGCCAGGGCTATTTCATTCTAAAGGAAGGCTCAATATGGTAGAATTCAGCGCAAATTCTAGCTTTTTGCTCCTACTACTGTTTCTGAAATCGAAATTATAAAAGCTTTTGCAGATATAAAAGACCCCCGTCGCCGTGCCGGACAGCAACATAATCTCCCCTTATGCCTAGCGCTGTTCACATTGGCGATCGCCGCAGGAAATAAAGGATTTTTAGCAATTGGAGATTGGATTTCAAGCTATCACGAGCAGTTGATTGTGCTGCTTTACTCTCAAATATTACTTCTGGTAAACTGGTGTTGTACTGCCCATGTACGTGAATTGATGATGAGTCTAAGTGTGATGATGACAGTGATACACCAAATTTTTTAGCCGCCTTTAAGACGATAATAAAAAATATGGTATCCAGTCTTTTAATAAATAGTTTATCCATCACTCTGCCCAGTTTATCATCGTTGAGATATTCTGGTTTTACTCCTGTTCCTACTAAATGCTCACAGGCTATTGTTTCAAAATATTTAGGAAACATATATAAAGGTTAGATATAGATGCAGAATATCGGTAGATATATCACAAGCACATAGTTTTTTGCGACAAATTGCCAATGCAATTGATGATAATCGAGTGATATTGGAATGGCTCAAACAAATGGAGATAGCCAAATGCAGTCAGGGAAAACTTAACTTCTATAAGCTAGGGCAAAGCGTTCAATTCCAGCTAAATCAGCATGAATTTGAATATTGCAATAATTACCTTGATTTTGCAAAAGTTCTCGCACTTCATCGGCCTGTCCAGCCATCATCTCAATTAGCCACACGCCGCCAGGTTGCAAATAACTAGGTGAGATTTCTACCAAATGGCGAATGCAATCCAAGCCATCAGCGCCACCATCCAAAGCTAGATGTGGTTCATGGTTAAGTACTTCTGGTTTCAAAGTAGGTAGGGTGCTGGTGGGTATGTAGGGAGGATTCGACACCATACCACTAAACTGACCTTTAAGGAATGTCAGTGGCTCCCACCAGGAACCTTGATAAAATTTAATCCGGTCAGCAAAACCCAAATTATCAGCATTGGCTTGAGCGATCGCTAGAGCTTCTAAACTGTAATCAACAGCATGAATTGTAGCTTTTGGCAAGGCATCTGCTAATCCGATGGCGATCGCACCACTCCCAGTCCCTAAATCGGCCCAGTGTCCTGAAGTATTGCTAGTAGATGCTTCAGCTAAATCGATTAAACACTCTGTCTCTGGTCTAGGAATCAAAACCGCACTCGACACCGCAATTTTAAACTGACGCCAAGGTGTAACTCCGGCAATGTACTGCACTGGTAAGCGGTCATTTAATCGCCTCTGCCACAACTGTTCTAACTCTTCTAGCGGCAATTGCAGTTGAATTTGCGGCCAGTTTTTAAAAGACTCTAAACGTAGTGCCAAGCGGTCTAATCCAGCAACTTCGAGGAGCAACCAATCTACTTCCATTGGTAGGACATCAGTGGCGATCGCTGCTTCGAGAGCTGCATTCCGCCACTGCCAAAGTTGTAAACCAGAGACTATCAGATGTTTCTCCCCCATACCTCAACCTTGGAGCGCATATCCGTTATTTTTTCGGAGCGGGGGCAGCAGCTGGCTTGGCTGCTGGTGATTGATTTGGCGCAAGGGAGCGAATAAAATTGATCGACTCCCGTGATGGATACAGAACAATTTTATTGATACTAGGATCGCTGCTGCTATTGAGAGCTTCCATAACGCCGTACAAATCCACCACCTGAATTTCAGTATTGGCTCCTTCCTTTGGTACGGCTTTTTTGAATTCCTCTAACAAAGCAACTGCTTGTTCTTTCTCAAAAAAGAAAGGGATGTATCGTTCATTACCTTTGGCAAGAGGAATAGTCAAATAACTATTATCTTTCTTAAATTTTGGTACAAATAGGGGAATACCATTGAATTGCTGTCCCTTTTTACCATTTTGATTGAGCATACTTGTTGCCGAGGCTACTTGCTGTTGCGTCGGCACTAAAGTATAAATCACAGAATCTGATTTCTTTTTGCTTTCTTGGACTATTTTATAGTAGTCTGCCAAGGATAAAGGTCTAACCTGTAGAGTGCTTGCTAACTGGGGATTTTCTTTTTTGAGCCGATTGTCAAGGAATTTTTGAGCATCTTGCTTGCTAATAAAAAATCCCACTTGTGACACCGGCTTGGATGCGTTGTTTCTCGAAAGAACTACGAATTCGCCTTTAGGATTGGTGAGCGTGAATACAGGTACTTCTTGGAGCTTTTTCACGATTTGATCTTGTGGCAGAGCGATCGCCTCTAGATTGCCCATTCCTGGTAGATTGCCTATTCCGGAAAGCCCTGTTAAAAATACACTGCCAGCTATACCCAATGTTGCGCCTAAGCGAATAAATGATTTCATGACTGCTCCTCGCATCAATAGTCCAATTAAATTAAACAAATGGTTGGATTTGCACAGCACCAACTAGCTTTAGTTATATAGCAATCTATTTCAGTTGTGAAAAATTCATTGTGCGCGTTGAGGTTGAGTGTTAAGCGTCAACGGTCAAAATCCAATGTTCCCTAACTATTTAGAGTTGCTATAGTATCGTTTTCACAAATTGGTTGTGCTAACGTTGTGTTTTTCTAGGTTTTGCTTCGCTATTGACCGCGAAATGCCGTAGATGCTTATTATATGTCTTCTCAAACAGCAAAAAGTCTCTCCATCTCTCCAACCTTGGAGATGATAAATGCCATTGTATCGGCTTTTTCTAAAATTAGTTGACGCTATTAGTTAATCAATCGTTCCATCTGCGCTTGCTTTAATATCTTCTCAAATCTATACAAAGCTCAGTGTTAAAAATTACCTTACTACTTAATTACGAAATTTCCGATTAAGCTTCGACAGCAGAACAGCCTAATCGGTCTTCTCCGTAAAAATATCCAATCAAATTGCAGATGTTAGTAAATAAAACCTAACTAACTGCTCTAACTGTTATCTATATTGATTAAATCGGGATGACAGGATTTGAACCTGCGGCATCCTGCTCCCAAAGCAGGCGCGCTACCAAGCTGCGCTACATCCCGTTATACTCATCCGCTTTTTTGGGTTTGGTTTTAAATTCCCATCAAAGCGATCGCGCTTTCACAAAAGCGTTAAATCAATCATATCACATAACATTGCTCATGCCTAATATATTTATATATTCTGCAAATACTAGCTAGATTAGATATTTAGACTGATAAAGGTTTGTCTGCCGACTTAGTTTTCCAAGAGATATTACTTGTGCGTTCGTCGGCTAAACCTTGTCAAACCAAATTTAAATAATAGATTTGTACTACTATACCTGATTTTATTGTGCGAATCGGGTTTTATTTGGATTGAGCATTAGTGAGGATACCAGAACATACCTTTGATGCCTTCTGGATCAGCCATAAACCCCATAGTTCGGTAGAAATCTACAACATGGGGGTCAGCGAAGAGAGTGACATTACTAATTTCTTCACTCCTAAGTTTTTTGAGAACGTATTTCATCAGCGCCTTGCCCAGTCCTTGACTTTGAAAGTCTGGGTGAACCACTACATCCCAGATAGTGGCATTAAACGCGTGATCTGAGGTAGCACGGGCAAAACCAATGAGCCGCTTTTGGTTTCCTCTCACTTGCCACATTGAGGCAACGAGAAAACTATGCTCAATAGCTTTTTTTACTTTTCTTAGAGGACGACGCGACCAACCAACTGCATCACAGAGTTCTTCTAGCTCATATAGGTCAATATCTCGTTCCGTACTGAAGACGATCCGAGCCTCCTTTGAAGCAGCTTCGCTAATACTACTGGGGCTGGAGTTGCCCGTAGTTTCCGCTGTATGCTCTTCAAAGGGGTTTGTCCTACTTGTCCCTACAGATTCAGGAGTACTAAACCAAGTTTTCCAAAAACCCATGCCAACGCGGTTCGGGTAGTATAACTGAATTGGTTTCCACTCTCAGGAGTGTTGATTCACTTTTAACATCGCTACCCCCATTTACTACCCTTTACACTCAAAGTTTTTCGGTTGTTTTCGGGATTTGCAATGGTAATAGCCAGTTAGAGCGTGTTTCACACCAATCATTTTCAACTTTAGCATTTTGTTGTAAAGGCTAGGAGAAATTCACCAAAAGGGTGAGGATATAAACAATTTCAAATTCAAAATTCATAATGGAAAAACCTAATCCTGGCAATTGCTCGTATAGAGCTTAAATGCACGTTAGCTTAGGAATGAATTGTATAAACAAGATTGGGCATTGATTAAAGAGGCAGAGGGGTGGGGTGCAGGGGGCAGAGGGGAAAACTCTTCTCCCTTCCTCCCTCCTCTCAGTCCCCAATTCTCAGTCCCCAGTCCTTAACACCCAGCCCCCAACACCCAGCCCCCAGATGACGAAAGCAAGCGAGTCTTACCTTTAACAATGGCTTCTGGTTTAAAATCTTCGACACTGGAACTCCTAAAGCGCTTTAACCGAGCGTTTCCCCAGTTTTATGAGCAATTCGTCAGTAGTGAAATTCAACTGCAAAATTTGCGGTTAGCCTACCGTCTCTATAAAACTAGACGCGCTGTTATTGAGCTGAAACCGGAAGGTAGCAAAAGTGCTCTGCATTTTGCTTACCGCAACCAGTCTTTTCTCCTCAGCGATATTTTTGGTGTACTAGCAGCTTATGGGTTGACTATCCACGGTTTAAGTCTATACGGTCAAATCCGTCCGCCAATGTTAGTTTTTATCAAACTGTTGGTATCTCGTGGTAGTAAAGCCTTGACCGAGAAAACCGCAGAAAATGTTTGTCGCGCCATTCGCGAGGCTTTAGGAGGTCGGTTTGAGGTAGAAGAGATGCTGGCAGTAGAATTTAACCTTGACACTGGCTTAGAGCAGGTACAAACTGAGTTTTATGTCGATCCGGTATTTCATCTCCCTGCCCTAGTGATTGAAGCTGATAATCAACCAGGATTATTCTACAAAGTGATGTATGCTATCTGGCAGGAAGACCTTCTGGTAGTCAATGCCAATTTACTGGTTTGGCGCGGACGTACACGGCTAATTCTCTACTTGTTAGGGCCGAATGAAAGCCTTATTCCTGAATATCTGGGTCACAAAATTGCTGAAGGAGTGCGACAGAGGTTGCTGGGTAAATAAAAAAAGTGAGAAAAAAAAGTGAGGAGTTATGAGTTAGGAGTTAAGAATTTTTAACTCCTGACTTCTAACTCTTTCCACTTTAGTATTTAGTCGCACCCGTCCTTAAGGGTACGATACAAGTATGGCAACTATCGAGATCTTGGGCGTTCCACACGCATACGAGCTAACGGCTCCCACTTCCTGCCCCCATGCTTTAGTATTTATCCACGGTTGGCTCAATAGCCGTGGATATTGGCAACCTGTGATTTCCCGCCTATCAGATGATTTGCAGTGCCTGTCCTATGATTTGCGGGGTTTTGGTGAATCCCAATCCCAGGTAAAAACTGATTTTAGTCGAGCACAAACGTCTTTGAGTCTGACGCCCATCTCCAGTAGTGCGGCTGGCTCATCTTTCGATTCTCTTTATACTCCTGCTGCGTATACTCAGGATTTAGCAGCTCTCCTGAAACAGCTAAATATTACGAGTGCTTGGCTAATTGGTCACTCATTAGGCGGGACGATCGCTCTTTGGGGAGCAGATCAAATGCCTGAGTGTGTTAAGGGAGTTATCTGTATCAACGCTGGCGGTGGTATTTACCTCAAAGAAGCCTTTGAGCAGTTTCGCTCGGCTGGTCAGAAATTTTTGCAAGTCCGTCCGCGCTGGCTGTCCCAAGTGCCTTTGATTGATTTGCTGTTTACCAGAGCTAGTGTGGCTCGTCCTTTAGAGCGCTATTGGGCACGTCAGCGAGTAATAGATTTCGTTGTGGCTGATCCAGAAGCGGCTCTGGGAACTTTGTTAGACTCCACAACTGAAGAAGAAATCAATCGTTTACCTGAGCTAGTATCCCAACTGAAGCAGCCAGTTTATTTTTTGGCTGGCGCGGAAGACAAGGTTATGGAACCCAAGTATGTGCGCCATTTAGCCAGCTTTCACAGGCTTTTTCAATATTGTGGTGACAATGTTCTGGAAATTCCGAATTGCGGACACCTGGCTATGTTGGAACAGCCGGATGCAGTGGCCGATCACATTCGGGCGATAGTCAATAGTTATAGGGTATAGGGTATTGGGCATTGGGCATTGGGCATTGGGCATTGGGCATTGGGCATTGGGCATTGGGCATTGATAGTTACAAATGACTAATGACTAATGACTAATGACTAATGACAAATGACTACTCAACAGTTTGATACAACTTCATTACCTGAGTAAGCCCTAACCTAGACTCAACGCCTAGTGTCAGGGGAGATGTATGACCACGAGATAGATGGTCAGCGGCGGCACAGCCAATCATAGCGGCGTTATCGGTACAGAATTTTAGAGGTGGGAATAGGACACGTAGGTTATGTTTAACGGCGGCGGCTTGGAGGTTTTTTCTCAACCCGCTGTTTGCAGCTACACCGCCACCAATGGCAATTGTATCTAGACCATAGTCTAGGGCACAGGCGATCGCTCTTTTGGTTAGCGATCGCGCTACTGTATCCTGAAAGCTAGCTGCTACATCTGCCACCGGCACTTGTCCACTATCTTTCTCTAACTGCTGCACTAAACGTAATACAGCCGTTTTTAACCCACTAAAACTCGCATCATAACGATGAAACCCCCCACCGGGTAGAGAAACTCTTCCTTCCGGTAAAGCAAAGGCTTGAGGATTGCCCTGTTGTGCCAACTTGTCAATCACTGGTCCACCGGGATAACCCAGCTTTAACAATCGCGCCACTTTATCAAAGGCTTCACCCGCAGCATCATCACGGGTTTGTCCCAAGGTTTCGTAAATACCACAATCTTTGACATAAATCAAGCTTGTATGTCCGCCTGAAACCAGTAAGCTAAGGAAAGGGGGATTTAAAGTTGATTCGCTCAAGTAAGTTGCGTAAATGTGACCTTCGAGGTGATGAACTCCCAAAAATGGCTTGTTGTGTACCATTGCCAGGGTTTTGGCAGCAGTTAACCCCACCAATAGCGCTCCTACAAGTCCAGGGGCACAAGTGGCGGCAATTGCGTCAATTTTTCCCCAGTCTAGTTGGGCTTGCTCTAGGGCTTGGGCGATCGCAACATTTATTGTTTCCAAGTGCTGGCGAGAGGCAACTTCTGGCACTACTCCGCCATACTGCTGATGGACTGGGATTTGTGAGGCTACAATACTGCTGCAAACTTTACGATTGTTAACAATTGCGACGGCTGTTTCATCACAACTGGTTTCTATTGCTAAAACGGTTGTCATTGAGAGTAATGAGTGCTGGGTGCTGAGTCCTGAGTTCTGAGTCCTAAATCCTAAGTTCTGAATAGTGGAGAGAAAATCTTGCTTCTTTACTACCCTACAACAACTCTTATACTCAGCACTCGTTACTCAGCACTCAGCACTAAATTTTGGTTGAGAAGCTTTAACTTTTATTTACTTAAACTTTACTCGGTTCCCACCCAAGAGTATGATGACTTCCTAGTTATGCAAATAAACAACTGTACAAGCCGCTTCGTTTTGTACAAAAAACTTCTTGTTTTGTAATAAAAGGAAACAACTCTATGCGACGATTGTTTGCTTTGATGTTAGCGATTAGTCTTTGGTTCAACTTTGCCCCCCCAGCGCAAGCTTTAGGGGCTAATTTGACACCGTGCAAAGACAATCCCGCTTTTCAAGAGCTAGCTGCTAATGCCCGTAATACTACCGCCGATCCCGAATCTGGGAGAAAGCGGTTTGAGCGTTATTCTCAGGCGCTGTGCGGCCCTGAAGGATATCCCCACTTGATTGTTGATGGTCGTCTAGATCGTGCTGGTGACTTTTTGATCCCCAGCATTTTGTTTCTTTATATTGCTGGTTGGATTGGTTGGGTAGGTCGTACCTATCTGCAAGCAATCAAAAAGGAATCTGATACTGAACAAAAAGAAATCCAAATCGATCTTGGTTTGGCACTACCCATAATAGCGTCAGGCTTTACTTGGCCAGTAGCAGCAGTCCAAGAATTGCTCTCTGGAAAATTAGCAGCCAAGGATACAGAAATACCCATTTCCCCACGCTAAATCAGCTTAACTAATTCATTCGTTTTGGAGACTAAATTCATGGCAGACAAAGGCAACCAATCAGCTTATTTGATTAAATTCATTTCCACTGCACCTGTAGCAGCTACCATCTGGCTGACGATCACAGCAGGTATCTTGATTGAATTCAACCGCTTTTTCCCCGACCTACTTTTCCACCCACTGCCATAAGTGTCAAATGGAATTTAGGACAGTTGAATCAATGTCTTGTTTTTTGCCTAATATTGTGTAGTTGATGTATTCAGCTTAGTTAGGCAGAATTATCACTAAAATAGCCAGCAAAAATAGTTTTTTGAAACTCGTGATACTGTTTACAGATCGCGAGTTTCACAGTTTTAAATAAGCTAAATTAATTTTTCTAAACTTCCTAAACAAAATGCTTCTTTAGCCACAATTATTATTAATATAAAAATGCCACCATTTTAATTTTAGAGGCGAACATAAAATATGGCACAAGCAGTAGATGCATCAAAGAATCTTCCAAGCGATCCCAGAAATCGGGAAGTTGTTTTTCCCGCATTTGGCGATCCACAGATAGGCAACCTAGAAACCCCGGTTAATTCTTCTCCCTTGGTCAAGGGGTTTATTAATAATTTACCTGCTTATCGCCCAGGTCTGGCTCCTGCTAGACGTGGTTTAGAAGTTGGTATGGCTCATGGTTACTGGCTATTTGGCCCCTTTGCCAAATTGGGTCCACTGCGGGACACAGATAATGCTAACTTAGCTGGGTTACTGGCAGCCATTGGTTTAGTTGTAGTTCTCACCGGCGCTCTATCGCTGTATGCCAATAGCAATCCGCCCAAAGCACTTCCTAGTGTTACCGTACCCAAGCCTCCAGCAGATGCTTTTAACTCTAAAGAAAGCTGGAACAACTTCGGCAGTTCTTTCTTGATTGGTGGTATTGGTGGTGCAGTAGTTGCTTACTTTTTGACTAGTAATTTGGCACTAATTCAAGGTCTATTTGGTTAATTACTAGGAATTTTTGGTTAATTACTAGGAGTTAGGAGTTAGGAGTTTAAATTCATAACTTCTAACTCTTAACTCCTAATTTATTTAAACAAAACAGCTTCAATATCATTTAAAGCAGTTTCAAAATCGTCATTAACGATTCTAATATCAAATTCATCTGCGGCTTGAATTTCTTCTTGGGCGCGGAGCAGACGACGAGCGATCGCTTCTTCAGAGTCTTGGGCACGAGAGCGTATTCGTTTCTCTAATTCATCAAAGGAAGGCGGTAAAATAAAAATGCTGAGGGCACTGGGGAAGGAAGCACGAATTTGTCTTGCCCCTTCTAGTTCAATTTCCAGCACTACCAACTTACCGGAATGAATTTGGTTAAGTACAGCTTCACGGGGTGTGCCGTAATAGTTACCAGCAAATTCTGCCCATTCTAAAAATTCACCTTCAGTAACTAATTGCTCAAACTTACTGCGGTTGATGAAGTAATAACTTTTGCCATTGATTTCCCCTGGACGGGGAGAACGAGTTGTCACGGATACGGAATAATAGAGTTCTGGATGACGCTCTAGGAGCGATCGCATTAAAGTGCCTTTACCGACCCCACTGGGGCCAGTTAAAACGATTAACCTGCCTAAATGTAAGCATTCTTCGGTAGTCGCACTACTCTGGATGGGTAAAACTGGCATCATCCCTTCAACCTGTGAATCAATCAATACATATTATTCATTAGTCTTGTGTTCCTGGTCTAGTCCACTGGTGACTAAAGAATTTGTAGCAAGAGTGACAGAAAATTTGTCTAGTTGACATAGTACTACCGATACGGTGCAAAGAGGAGTAAGAAAAACCCACTGCTACTCAATTATCTACAGTTTGATGCTCGCGAGAAATCACAAAGCGATTTGCTACCGTTTCCGGCTGAATCGCTGACAGAATTACGTGGCTGGAATCAGTGATAATTACAGCCCTAGTCCGACGACCGTAAGTTGCATCAATCAGTTGACCTCTGTCCCGTGCATCGGTAATAATCCGCTTAATCGGGGCAGACTCTGGACTGACAATGGCAACGACTCGGTTGGCAGACACGATGTTACCAAAGCCGATGTTGATTAACTGAATGTCCATAAAAAAACTGACGCTAAACGCGGTTTGATAAAGCTTGAAATAAACTTCTTTCCATGTTATCGCCAAAAAACGGGAGTTACAACGCTTAAATTCAAGCCAATCTGCGTTTTTAAATAATGTCTGCTTCTTTTAGCTATTTATTAGCTATTTTTACTAAAAATCTTCCTAAAGATACAGGCAAAATCATACTGATACAAGCTAGCTAGGTGATGTATCTTCATCAAATGAACTAGTAACGCAAGGCGAATTCAAAATTCATAATGACACTTGCGGACTCGCTAAAAAAAATCAAAATGAATACAGTGTAGGCATTTTAATGATTTTAAATAGGGGTTTATTTAAGCCACGCTGCAAAAAGTTAGCTTATCTTTAACAAAGGGCTATGCTGCGCCAGAGCATTTCTAAGGAAGTAATAACTTTCGAGCTTGTGTTTTTGTTCATTACCCAATCTTTCAATCTCCTCAATCAAATAATCCCAATCAAAATGCTCGAAATTTCGTTCTTGTAATTATTTCAATGTAGTTTTTAACCACAAGTTATAATCCTATTTATCGAGAATTTGAGTGAAGATTTTTAGACATTACTTAATATTCTTCTAATTGGCGAAGATTGAAAATTAGGTTTTATTGACGTAAACTTCCAGCTTCACAATCCCGCAACCAAGCTTTAACCCCTTGGGCAACAGTACCGTTACTACTATTGCGTGGTGGAGATAGCGGCTGCTGTTGTGAATAGGAACCAGCTTGAGAAAACATCATCACTAGTTGCCAACCACTTTGAGTTTTAGTCAATAACAACCAGTGAAATTGTTGTAATTCTACAACTTTCTTACCTATGTACTGCCGCTCTAAGGTAGTAAAGAAAACTTGCTCAACTCCTGATGCAGCACTTTTAGACGCATCTGCACTATATTCTTCAAGGTTAAGGGGCAGAGGAGTAAACTCAGGTTTTCCTGCCACAAGCATATAACTGTAAACCTCACTGCTTCTACTGAGGCGGCGGGCGCGTTGACTAGCGCGATTGGTATAACTAGGTAATTTTTGCAGTAGGTGTATAGTTAATGTTTCTAAATTTTGTTCAGAACACAAAGACTTCGCGCCACTGTTGACATTTTCCCTTTCTGCTAGCGCCGAGGGTTTAGGGGTGGGGTTTATCGAGAAGGCTGGGTAAACAAAGCTATTTGATACTACAACCCAGAAGCCACAAGCCAAAAGGAAACTATAATTTTTCTGACTGAGCGAAGAGGCAAGATTGTTCTCCCCTACACCCTGTACTCTGAGTGTCTCACTGACTCTTAGCTTCATGCCACCGTGGTTAACTCCTCAGAAATCCTCTTCCAAGCTAACTCAGGCTCAGTAGCAGCGGTGATGGGACGCCCAATCACTAGATAATCTGCACCGGCAATAATTGCTTGGGCTGGAGTGAGCGATCGCTTTTGATCGCCTTTATCTGCCCAAGTTGGTCTAACTCCCGGACAAACTAGCAAAAAGTCATTTCCACAAGTTTGTCGTAGTTGTGCCACCTCTTGAGGCGAACAAACTACCCCATCCAAACCAGATTCCTGAGCCAGCAAGGCCATTTCTAGAGCGTATTCTGGCAATTCTAAGGGTATTTTTAAATCAAATGCCAACTGCCGAGCAGAAATGCTCGTTAGCAGAGTAATCGCAATTAACTTTGGTGGCTCTACACCTGCTTTTGCAGCCCCTTCCTGTGCTGCCTCAGTTGCGGCTTTCAGAGCATCTCTACCAGCAGTAGCATGAATTGTCAGTAAATCCACCCCATATCTAGCTGCACTCCGGCAAGCACCAGCAACGGTATTGGGGATATCATCAAACTTTAAATCCAAGAAAATGCGCTTTTGCCGAGACTTTAACACTTCCAGAATTTTCGGGCCAGTGCTGGTAAACAACTCTAAACCGACTTTCCAGAAAGTAACTTGCGGTAGCCGATCAATAAGAGCGATCGCAGCTTGCTCATCCGGCACATCCAAAGCCACAATAACTCGTTGTTCTACCTGTTCTCTATTCCCCATTCCCTACTCCCCATTTAAGGTACTAAGCGCACAAACTTATTTTTCCCAACTTGTAAAACTTTACCTTGTAATTCACCAGGAGCATCGAAAGTAGTATCAGCATCGGTAATGCGATCGCCATCTAGGCGCACTCCACCCTCTTGAATTTTCCGCTTTCCTTCTCCCGTACTTTTGCACAAGCCAGTGACATTGAGAATATACGCTAACTTAGTAGGAAATTGCTGCACGCCAGCTAGAGAAAATTCTGGAACAGCACCTTCTTTACCGCCACTTTGGGCTGCTTCTTTCGCCTCTTGGGCTGCTTGTTCACCGTGGTACTGTTTGACAACTTCCCATGCTAAAAGTGTTTGGCGATCACGAGGATTTTCTGGCAGTTGATCCAAAGGTAAATCTGTCAACAGTTCAAAATACTGTGACAGCAGATTATCGGGAACTCCTTGCAACTTTTGATACTTTTGTCCTGGGTGTTCTGACAATCCGATATAATTACCTAAAGACTTAGACATTTTTTGCACGCCATCCGTGCCAATCAAAATGGGCAGCAGCATACCAAATTGCGGCTTTTGACCAAAATGGCGCTGCAAATCTCTGCCTACAGCAATATTAAATTTCTGATCGGTGCCACCTAATTCCACATCTGCCTCAACTGCAACCGAATCAAAACCTTGCATTAACGGGTACAGGAACTCATGGATAAAAATTGGATTCTCTTTTTTATAGCGATCGGCAAATCCTTCTTTCGCTAACATCTGCCCCACCGTCATCGTAGAGAGTAACTCCAAAATTTTCTCTAAGTTTAGCCCAGAGAGCCATTCGGAGTTATAGCGCACCTCTAACCTTCCTGGTGTGTCAAAATCCAAGATAGGACGTACTTGATCTAGATAAGTCTGAGCATTTTTAGCTACGTCTACTTCTGTAAGCTGACGACGCACTTCAGATTTACCAGTTGGATCGCCAATACGTGCTGTAAAATCACCAATGATTAAAACTGCTGTATGACCTGCATCTTGAAATCCTCGCAGTTTTCGTACTGCTATGCTATGACCTAAATGAATATCAGTACCAGTAGGGTCAATCCCTAATTTTACCCTTAAAGGTTGGTTTGTAGTTAGTAAGAGCCTTTCTAGACTTTCGCTGTTAACATCAACTGATTGTGGGAATACTTCTACTACACCACGACGCAACCAAGCAAATTCTTGGGTTATTCCAAGAGATTCATTATTAGCTATGTTTTGCACACTAGAAGTTAAGTTGGTTATAAACACTTGCAATTTATCCACTTTCTCATCTGCCAGACTACTATAATTGCAAAAAACTAACCGCCTTGCTTCACCCAATCAATTACAGTTAAATTTACAAGTGAGGAAGTGAAATAGCCGTGTCGTCGTCTAGGACTTTTGAAGATAAACAGCCACAGCGTCGGGCTTCATCAGGTTTTGAGTTTTTGAAAGGAGTCGGTCAGGTAACTGGCGGTACTCTCCTCTCAATCACCATGCTGGCAAGTTCCATTGTAGCCGGAGGACTGGTTGGTTTAGCCATCAGTTTCCGTAATTTGCCAGATGTGAGACAGCTACGTAACTTCTTTCCCTCAGAAACGACTTACATTTATGACGTTAAGGGCAAACTCTTAACGAGTATTCACGGGGAAGCCAACCGGGAAGTCGTACCCCTGGATAGAATTTCTCCGAACTTAAAACGGGCGGTATTAGCAAGTGAAGATAGTCACTTCTACGATCACCACGGTATTAACCCCACTGGTGTTGGCCGGGCTATAGTAGTTAACGCTGTAGCAGGTGGAGTCAAAGAGGGTGGCTCCACTGTTACTATGCAATTGGTAAAAAACCTGTTTTTGTCTCAAAAGCGTGCCTTTACCCGCAAGTTAGCGGAGGCCGTGCTGGCAATCAGGTTAGAGCAAATTCTCACTAAAGACCAAATATTAGAAATGTACCTCAATCAAGTTTATTGGGGTCATAACAATTATGGTGTACAAACGGCAGCCCGCAGTTACTTTAATAAGTCATCAGAATATTTAAGCTTGGGTGAGTCAGCAATGATGGCGGGTTTGATCCAAGCACCAGAAGAATTCAGCCCCTTTGTGAGCATGAAGCTGGCAAAACAGAAACAAAAAGAAGTGCTGGGGCGGATGCTGGAATTAAACTGGATCAACCAGTCAGAGTACGACAATGCCCTCAAACAGGAAATCAAACTTGGTAGAATCAAATCTTTTCAAGGTAGTGCCCTACCTTATGTAACCAACACCGTAGCGCAGGAATTGGCTAAGAAGTTTGGGCGGGAGACACTACTCAAAGGTGGGATGCGGGTGCAAACGACAGTTGATGCCAACTTCCAAATCATGGCTGAGGAAACCGTTACGAAGTGGCATAAAACACTTCTGGGGCAAGGATTATCTAAGAATCAAATGGCCCTGGTGGCAATTGATCCGCGCACACATTTTATCAAAGCACTGGTGGGTGGTATAGATCCTAAAACCAGTGAATTCAATCGTGCAACTCAATCTCAGCGCCAGCCCGGATCTTCTTTTAAACCGTTTGTATACTATACTGCTTTTGCTACTGGTAAATATGGGCCAGACTCAACGGTGGTAGATTCTCCAGTTAGCTATCGAGATGGTAACGGTTGGTACTTTCCCAGAAATTATGATGGCGGTTTTAGTGGAGCTATGCCAATCCGCAGAGCTTTAGCCCAATCGCGCAACATTCCGGTGATCAAGATTGGTAAGGCTGTGGGGATGAATAGAGTCATAGAAACGTGTCGTACCTTGGGCATTATGAGTCCAATGGAACCTGTGACTTCCTTACCACTTGGTGCAATTGGTGTCACTCCTCTGGAAATGGCAAGTGCTTATGCTACCTTTGCTAATTATGGCTGGCAATCTCCACCAACTGTAATTGCCCGTGTCACCGATAGTAGTGGTAACGTGTTGCTAGATAACACCCCTAAACCACAGCTAGTTCTCGATCCTTGGGCATCAGCCGCAATTTTAGATGTGATGCGATCGGTAATCACTGAAGGTACAGGTAAAGGTGCTGCTCTCGGTCGCCCAGCCGCGGGTAAGACGGGAACAACATCATCAGAAAAAGATATTTGGTTTGTTGGGACTGTGCCACAGTTGACAACTGCTGTTTGGGTAGGAAGAGACGACAACAGACAGTTAGCTGATCATGCAACAGGTGGTGTTATGGTCGCTCCCATTTGGAAAGATTTTATGGAAAAGGCACTTAAGAACGTACCCGTAGAAAACTTCAAGCCACCTTCCCAGTTTTCTCGTCCCAAGTCACAATAATTTAATTTTAGATTTTGAATTTTGGATGGACAATGAATCCAAAATCTGTTTTGGAAAGTTGGAGCGCCAACTTCCGGCGATCTGACTTTCCGCAAAATCTAAAATTGACTAGGGCTGTTTTTCTAGCTCGGCTTTCATCCGTTCTAAAGTGAGGTGCATTTGGTCAAACATTTGTTGCGGGGTGACACCGAACTGACCTAATTGCGTTTTCAGTTGTTCTACTGTCATTTGTGCCATGAAATCTTCTGATAGCTCGAAGCGCTTCATAAAGATGCGGTACCGATCCATCATGGTTTCCATTTGCTCAATAAACAGCTTTTTGCCATCGCGGTCAAATTTGCCGTAGCTGTTGCCAAGCTTGATTAGCGCTTGATAATCCTCAAACAGCTGTTTTGCTTCTTGCTGAACTATTTCAGAATCGAAGAATCCCATATTGCTTATACTAAACTGAGCGCCCAGACTCAGTAGCTTAATAGTTTTACTTCTATTTATTATTTTAGTCTAGGGGAGTAATCTAGTCACGAAGCTTCGGTTTTGGTACGGTTTGTTACCGAAATTTCAACACTTGACTTGAGAACGTTTCCCCTTGTTAAATCTACTTAATAAAGCCGCAATACTCAGAGCTTTAGCCATTGATTTAGGATTGGTATTTTCACCTGGTTCAATTTTCAGCCTGGTAGCGTATTTCTGAGCTAGTGAATCTTGCGGGTTAAGTTTTAATGCTTGACGGATGTAAACCCTAGCCATGCCGATAAATTTCTGTTTTAGATGTACTAAACCTAATAAGGCATAATAGTCGCTGTTATTTGGCTCTAACTTGATGGCATCGCGCAGTTCTTGCACTGCTAGGGGCCAATTGGCTAGCCTGACGTACTCAATAGCTCGCTGGTAGTGACGTTGAGCGTAGTTTGTCAAAACTGGTTTGACATTAGTTTCTTCATTTAATATCAATTCAACTGGCTTGACTTCTACTTCAGGGATAATGCGAACAGCTTTTTGTGGTAGAAACAAGTGAGGTTTATGCAATTGTAAGTAAACTAAATTCAGTATGCTAATTTGTTGTGTAATTTGATAGAACTGATGGAGTGATTTGTATTGAGCTTCTGCATAGGAGGCGATCGCTTCTTCGTAAAATAATTCTGCTTGGGGTGCAGACATTTCTATAATTTCCTTAGCTATGGCACTTTGCCCACACAAAGCTTGCTGCTGTAATACTCTTGCGTCCGATCGCAGCATAGCTATGGCAATTAAACGCTTGTGTCGATTTTTGAGTTGTTCATAAGCTGGATTGATTAAATAGCTAAGTATCGCTGTTGCTAATTCTTCGTCTGGATTGCAGCTTTTGGCATAGCGATCAGGATGTAGCAGTTTCGCTAAAGTGTGATAGCGTTTAAAAATCTGGCGATCGTCAGCACTCACAGAAATTCCTAGCACAGCGTAAGGATCACAAAGCTGTTTAAACCATTCTGGCGGTAGGAAGGTCTGTGACATTGCAGTAATCTGATCCGTTAAAAACTTAAAATTAACATCAAAGCTCAATACACAGTCATGTGAAACTTACTCAAATTTCTTTAAATATTAAATTGTGGGGCTTACCACCCAAAAGTCGGAAGGGCAAAACAGGGTAGTTGACTAATATGAGTGAGTTTTGAATTGTTTCTGTGCCTTTTGGCTGTCTTATTGTAGAAACTATGGTATTCGTATATTTATTAGAAATATGTTGACTAAGCGCAAAAGTCGAAGTGTTGCCGCTGTTTTAGCTTTTTCTGGCACGCTGACAATTTCAGGATTACATAAATTCTATTTGGGACAGCCGCTGTGGGGAATTTTGTATGTGTTGCTTTCCTGGACGCCGATCCCCAAGGTAGCTAGTGCGATTGAGGGAGTTTGGTATTTAGCCCAAGACGAAGAAGCTTTCGATCGTAATTTTAATCTCGGCAAGTCAGCAGCAAGGAACTCACAAAAAGCGATTAATCAGGTAGGAGCGATCGCTGATGCAATGCGGGAATTAGATGCTCTGCGCCAGGATGGACTGATTTCAGAGTATGAATTTGAACAAAAGCGCCGCCAATTGCTAGACCAGATTTCTTGAGGTAAGCGACAATCATGAATAACTGGCTACCTTTAAACTCTAGACTGCAAAAACTCCGCGCCAAGCTCCTCAACGATCCCTACTATCGCCTCCAATCTGGGGAAGAAATTCAGATAGCGGCTCAATTAGGTATCCGCATTGATGCTAATCAAGCCACTGTAGATGATTGGTTACGTCTGCCAGGTTTGTCAATTCACCAAGCGCGATCGCTTGTGGAACTTTCACATTCGGGTGTGAAATTTTACTGTATTGAAGATATCGCTGCGGCTTTGGCTATACCAGCGCCGCGCCTGGAGCCATTAAAGCCTCTGTTGAATTTTATTTACTATGACCACGAATCTTTAGAAAATCCTACCCATTTAGTCAACCCGAACACAGCAACCGTTGAAAAATTAGCACAAATTCCATTTATAGATTTGTCTCTGGCGGAAGCAGCGGTGCAAAATCGGCAATCAGCCGGGCCTTACCGTAACCTGGCTGATTTCCAGCGACGGCTGGAGTTAACTGGTGATGCGATCGCCCAGATAATGTATTATTTGAGGTTTTAAGTTAAAAGTTAGAAGTCTTAAAATAACTCCTAACTCTAGCAATTTTGGATTGAAAGAAAAATCCAAAATCTAAAACTGATTAAATGAACCCAATGCGATCGAGAGGCCAAAAGCGAAACGTTGCCCGACCGATGACATTTTTTCTGGGTAAAAAGCCCCAATAGCGAGAGTCATTACTATCGTTGCGATTATCTCCCATAACAAAAAATTCGTCTTCTGGGACTTTCACTGGTTGATATGGCAGATTTGGGGGTTCAGCGATGTAGTCTTCTGCCAAGGGTTGACCGTTGAGGTAAACTTTACCAGAAGCAACACTAATTACCTCACCAGGCTGGCCAATAACTCGCTTGATAAACGCTTGGTCTTTGGGATATCCTCGACGTTGTAGTTCTGCGGGTGGCTGAAAAACAATAATATCCCCAGTTATGGGAGGGTGAAAATGGTAGGAGATTTTTTCAACTACCAAGCGATCGCCAGTATGTAAGGTGGGTAACATCGAGTCAGAAGGTATATAGCGCGGTTCGGCGATAAAAGTCCTGATTAAGAATGCCAAACACAGTGCGATCGCAATTAAAATCAGATTTTCTTGCGAACTACGCCATACTTTTAACGACGCACGCTCTTTTTTTGCATCACTTTCGTGAGGAATCATAAAAGTTTCTAGCCAGTTTCAGAAGTGAGACAAATACCTTGATTATTTTGACTCAAAAGGTATATTAATAGGAAAGCAGAGTTTAAGGTCAACCTATACAGATATTAAATAATACACTTATTCATTTACTGAAGATAAGCAAAAGTACTGCAAATAAACTATGACCTGTCTAAGGGTTGTCAAATAGACAATTAAAAATAAAAATTCTAATTGCTGTAATTATAAGGCAAGTTTATGAGATAATTATAAGTTTTGTTTCTTCCTGCCAAAGAAGCTAGTGACAGACTGCTAGAGCGATACAACCAGTAGGCTTTTTCTTTAAACAGAAAATTGTTTGTAGAGTGGCAAAATAGTCTACCCCATGTGTAACAGTATCTACCTCACTTTAGTGAAAAAAGGCAGAGGGCAGTCTTGCTGGAGGTTGAGTTGCAAAAAATTATATTTTGTGCTGTATTCTTAAGTGATTTGACATAAAAATAGTTAAAATGTAAATGTATTTTTAAATGCATAAATCTAGTTAAAGCAAGTGTTTTTAGTAAAAAATACTACGTTTAAATATGGACTTTAATGTATGGACTTTAATACTTCAATAGATAGATGCCATACTATTGTAATTTTAATCACTTGCCTATCTAGATGTAATTAATTTCCGTAATTACACGGTGACAGTGCATATTAAACTGTACTATTAATTAAGATATAAACATACTTAATTATCGAGAAAAAAATTCACAGACAGAAAGCTACTAGCAATTTCGGCTAAAGTATCAGCATCTGAAATAGAACTAAACTGCTGATAGAATTATTTTTGCTGAATAAGTCAAAGATGACTAGATTTAAAGAATAAATGCCCCTTGGCAATGAGAAACTATATTGAATCAATTTTCGTCTGGTCTACTTCATAGAAATGTACAAGGTAACATTCTGTCAGTTGAAAATTTAACTTTTTCTTAAAAAGGAAATAATGGCAACAGGCAGTAAAATATATCCTATCGAGAATAGAACTAATAGTTTGCCAGACTCTTTTTTTAAAGATACCCCGCCCTTGTAAGTAGTTTTATTTGTTAATCAAACAATTGACTTAAGTTGTAAATTATACAGATTTACTGTCGCAAAGTCTAGCTAAAAAGACTTCAGTCTGCTAAAAATGCAAATTGTGGGTATGACAACTTAGTTCATCTTATTTGAAAAGCTATAAAACTTGAAAGGATAATGCTGCTTTAGTGGTGAACTGAAAAACAGCAACTAATGCATAACTCCTATTTAAGACGGTTTTGGGGTGTGGTTAATGATCTGATTGTGTTCCTCTCCTTCTTAGAGCTATCAGTAAGAATGTGGAAGTGTAGACCTTACCTTTGATGACTGGGTTGAAATTAAACAGTATCAATTATTGTATATTCAACGCTGTCCAAATCTAGAGCATATAGATTTCAGTTAAAGCAATATAGTCTGTCTTATCGATTCTGAATTTCCGTTAGTACCAATTCCAGTTTTCATGATTACCAGAAAGCAGCTGGTATCTAATAAAAATGTGCTATAACGTACCGTCATAAGCGTGGTGATGGTTCGATCTTTGAAGGAGCTATGAGGTGGAAAACAATAAGTCGTTTCTGTGGCCAGAAGGAATATTAATTGCGCTACTTGCTTTAGGTGGTGTTTTTAGTCTTGCTTTTATGATGCTTCTAAGGCCAAATGCTTCGGAGGCTCAGAGTAGACCAAGTATAAATGTCAAGGATGTATCTGCAAACGTAGGAATTCAGCAGCGCATTGAGAAATTAAAGGCGGCGATGCTTACAAGTTGGCAGCAAGAAGCACAAACAAAGGGTCTAGCCTATCCTATACCATCACGTTTTCAAGGGGAAATCATTAAGACTGCAAAACTCACTCAGGGTGAGAAAGTGATTGCTCTCACCTTTGATGATGGCCCTTGGCCTCAGACTACAGAGCAAGTGCTAAATATTCTGAAATCAAATAATATCAAAGGGACGTTTTTTGTAGTCGGGCAGAACCTAAAAAATTATCCAGAGTTAGGAAAGCAGATTGTCGCTCAAGGTCACGTCATTGCTAACCATACTTGGCATCACTGGTATCACTTTTTTAATCAAGAAGCAGCTGCTTTTGAAATTGAGCGCACAACAGACTTAATTTATCAAGTTACAGGTGTCAAAACAAATCTGTTCCGACCGCCTGGTGGCATCCTACATAATGGATTAGCTGGTTATGCAAAAGGACAGAAGTATGCTGTGGTGATGTGGTCGGCTGATTCCACAGACTACAAGTTACCAGCTGTACCAAAGTTGATCGATAACGTGATTAAAGATTCAAAACCTGGTGGGATTGTGCTAATGCATGATGGTGGCGGTAATCGTTCCAGAACTGTGCAAGCTTTACCAGAAATTATTAGCAACTTTAAAAAACAAGGCTATCGGTTTGTGACTATTCCAGAACTTTTAGAAATCGAAGATGCAGATCAAAAACTGCTTGCTAACAAAAAGTAATAATTATTAATTATGGTTAATTAATCAATAGTAATTGGCTAAAAACTAAAATTATGTTTTTTGCTTAAAACACACTATTGGTGATTCGAGTTTAGACCAATTTATGGTATTAAATAAAAAAAAATCAACTTAAAAGTTGATGAATAATCTTGGTTATCTCTGATGACGGTTTAACCCAGCGATGCAGAGGCAATAACTGTCCAAGTTGCCATATATGTTCCAGCATACTTATTGGAATAGTCAGTAGTGCTATCGGGAACAAACCAGTCAGGAGTAGTCTTCTGCTGTCGAACCTGTTTGTCCAAGCCAATTTGCAGAGAAATATTCTCGTAAACAATTTTTGCCTTTACAGCTTTCAGCAATTTTTCTACCAAGTTTTGTAGCCATTCTGCCCGAACATAGAGATTATGAGATGGATGTTCACCATAAGCAAAAGGTACAATAAGCACCAAATATCCTTTGTCGCTTATTAGTTTGTCTAAACAGAATTGAACGAGTTCTTTATCGTTGTTTTGTTGTAGTGTTTCCTTGTCAACATTATGAAATAGCAAGCCTGCTAGCACGACGGCATCAAATTTTTGATTTTCTGAAGCTAATTCTGGCAGTGCTACCGATAAATCTTTAGCAGTAAACTTCTGGTTGGGGTATAGTTTTGAACAGTATTGAATCGCACCTTCACTGTGGTCTATCCCAAGGTAGTCACATCGCTCAGGTAGATATTTGTTCAAAGCCCCATTGCCACATCCTAAATCTAACAAAGAGAATGAACGTTGCTTAAAAGCTTGATCGAGATACCAAACTGATGGTGTGTATCGGGTAGCATTTTCAGGAGATTCAAAGTATGAATAATAATCATCTTGGAAACGCTCTTCTTCAGAAGTTTTGCGATCGGGAGCTTGCTCTTCTATAAGCATTTTGATAGACAAGTCCTACTTGTCTGAAAACTTTTCTATGGCAGTTTACCAGTATTTAGATAATGCCTTCTATACGCAATTAGGTAGATTTCAGGACAGTGCTGATCCCGATTTTACTACTTAGAACTTTCACAAGATTTGATTGCTCAGTCGCTTTGGTGTTCTTAGTCTAAAGTCGATCTGTGAGTATTCCCCCTAAAAAAGGGGGAATATTTTTTTCTCTCTACGCTCTTTTTAAGAGGTAAATTCAGGCGACTGCTTTGGGCATCACAAAGGGGTTTTCGCAGAGTATCTGTTTGTGCAGCTTCTCCTACGGGAGAATAGCTTAAGGGAGAGTATGAGAACGGTTACAGTTACTAATGACTGCTTACTAAACTGAACTCAGTTGTTTTGTTTTCAGGATTAGCTTCTGGACTATCAGCTTCAGAAGGCGGAACTAACTGCCAGAATTTCGGCAAAAATTCTTGCCAGTTTTGCAGAATTTTCTTCGCCTTTGGTGAACCAGTGCGTTCTGCATGAGTTTGGATTAACTCTTGCAGTTGCTTTGCACCTACTTCTGTAATCACCCGCTGTATTTTGACAATTTCAGGGTTGACTAACTCACGAAATGAATCGTCTTCATCCAAGAAGTATGCGAGTCCACCAGTCATGCCAGCAGCTACGTTACGTCCTACTTTGCCGAGGACGACAATCACACCACCAGTCATGTATTCACAGCAGTGATCCCCAGCGCCTTCAATCACTGCTACGCCTTTGGAGTTTCTCACAGCAAAGCGCTCTCCTGCTAGACCGTTGGCAAATAATATGCCGCCAGTAGCACCATAGAGGCAGGTATTACCAACTATCACGTTTTGTGATGCGTTATAAGTAGCATCAGTTGGAGGTTTGATGATGATTTCACCACCATGCATCCCTTTACCTACATAGTCGTTTGCTTCTCCTTCTAGGCTTAGAATTATGCCTGGGAGGTTGAAAGCACCAAAGCTTTGCCCAACACTACCTGTAAAGTTGAGATTAATTTGTCCTTCAAAGCCACTGTCACCGTATTGAGAAGCGATCGCACCCGCTAATCTTGTACCCACTGTTCTGTCAGTATTGATAATTGGGTAAGTCTTGGTGACGGTAGACTGATGCCTAATAGCAGCCTGAATGTCAGGATCGGCAAGGAACTTGTCATCTAAAACCACGCCGTTGCTGTGAACTTCTTCATGCACCAACCAGCTACGATTGTCTCTGCTATTTGGTAGCTGAAGCAAACAGTCGAGATTCAGCGATCGCGTTTTGGTGAGATTTACCTCTGGGCGCAGTTTTAACAAATCTGCACGTCCAATGATTTCTGACAAAGAACGGTAGCCAAGTCGGGCTAACAAACTCCGCACTTCTTCGGCAATGAAGTAGAAGAAGTTGACAACTTGTTCCGGTATTCCCGTAAACCGCTTGCGGAGTTCTTCTTTCTGAGAGGCGACACCCACGGGGCAATTATTTGTATGGCAGATTCGCGCCATGATACAGCCTTCAGCAATCATGGCAATGGAACCGAAACCAAATTCTTCACCGCCCATCAATGCACCTATTACCACATCCCAACCACTCTTGAGTCCGCCATCTACGCGTAAAATCACGCGATCGCGCAAGCCATTTTCCATCAAGACGCGATGCACCTCACTTAAACCCAGTTCCCACGGTGAACCAGCATGTTTAATCGAACTGAGTGGCGATGCACCTGTACCACCATCATGTCCAGAAATCTGGATGATATCAGCGTTTGCCTTGGCTACACCAGCGGCGATCGTGCCAATGCCAACTTCTGAAACTAGCTTCACCGATACCTTTGCTTTGGGGTTAATTTGGTGTAGATCAAAAATCAGTTGTGCTAGGTCCTCAATCGAATAAATATCGTGGTGTGGTGGTGGCGATATCAGCGTCACACCTGGTTTGGAGCGCCTTAACATCGCAATGTATTGGCTTACTTTGGGCCCTGGTAGTTGCCCACCTTCTCCAGGTTTTGCACCTTGGGCAATTTTGATTTCAATTTGTTTGGCGTTGACTAGGTACTCTGGGGTAACACCAAAGCGTCCCGATGCAACTTGCTTAATGGCACTATAAGCTCGATCGCCATTCCGCAACCCTTTTAAATGAGGTAGGGTTGGCGAGTGACCAGACTCGTCTACATCATCTAAAACTGTGTAGCGGACTGGATCTTCGCCACCTTCTCCAGAATTCGATTTACCACCAATGCGGTTCATGGCGATCGCTAAAGTTTCATGGGCTTCTCTTGACAAAGCCCCTAAAGACATGCCGCCTGTGCAGAAGCGCTTGACTATTTCATATACCGATTCCACTTCTTCTAGAGGAACTGGGGGGCGGTCGCCTTGGAAATCTAGTAAATCCCGCAAGGCTGTTACTGGTCTGCCTTGGAGGTGCTTTTTATAAACTTCGTAGTGGTCGTAGTTTTTGCCATCTAGAGCCTTATGCAGCGCCTTAACCATTTCGGGGCTATTCATGTGGTACTCGCCGCCAGGACGGTACTGCACAAAGCCCAGGTTTTCTAACTTCTTGGTCGTTAGTTCTGGGAAAGCTTTGACGTGGAAGGAAAGCACTTCATCAGCAAGTTCGGTAATACTCAAACCACCGATGCGGGAAGTCGTCCCACGGAATCCCAGGTCTATTAAATCTCCACCGATGCCAATAGCTTCAAATATTTGGGCTGCTTGATAGCTGGAGAGCAGAGAAATTCCCATTTTGGAGAGAATTTTCAGCAAACCTGACTCTACTGCTTTGCGATAGTTTCCTAAAGCTTGTTCTAGGGTGAGGGTGGGAATTTTTTGCACACCCATTAACTTTTGAGTTTTGGGATCAGACCACCAATCACGCACCGTATCTAAAGCCATGTACGGGCAAACTGCGCCAGCGCCATAGCCAATCAGACAGGCAAAGTGATGGGTACTCCAGCATTGAGCAGTATTGACAATCAGGGATGTTTTCATTCGCAACCCTTCCCGAATCAGGTGATGATGCACCGCACCCACTGCTAATAGGGGAGGAATGTATGTATATTCTGTGTTGATACTGTCATTGACCCAATCCCGATCGCTTAATATTAAAATCTTTGCACCTGCTCGGACTGACTCAGCTGCTTGTGCTTGCAAAGATTGCACAGCGGCTTTCAATCCTTCTGGGCCGCTGGCGATCGCAAATAGGGTTGACAACTCAGCCGTGGCAAATCCTGACAGCTTAATTGCCTCTAATTCACCATCCGTTAACACTGGCGATTCAAGCTTCAATCTCCGAGCATATTCTGCCTTGGGTTCTAATAAGTTACCCCGTTCACCCAGTTCGACTTTCAGAGACATTACTAGCTTTTCCCGCAGGGGATCGATCGCTGGGTTCGTCACCTGAGCAAAGCGCTGTTTGAAATAGTCATAAAGTAGGTGAGGTTTTTGTGACAGCACTGCTAAAGGAATATCATCCCCCATACAGAAAGTCGGTTCCGAACCGGCGATCGCCATTGGATGAATCACCATTTCTACATCTTCTGTCGTGTAGCCAAAGGCAGTTTGACGCTGAAGTAAGGTTTGCTTGTCAATTTTATCAGTTTGACTATGCCCGTTACCATTCTCAGCAGCCAGATGTCCATTTCCATTCACATGTGACGACTGACTACTGACAATTTGTTTAAGTTCTTGACGGTGCTGTTGCAGCCATTCTCCATAAGGGTGCTGCTTGGCGATGCGCTGCTTAATTTCCCAATTCTTCAGTACTTCATGATTTTCTAAATCTACGGCAATCATTTGCCCTGGGCCGAGTCTACCTTTCTCGACAATATCGGCTTCTGGGAAATCCACCACACCAGCTTCCGAAGCTACAACAATGTAATCATCTTTGGTGATCAGGTAGCGAGCTGGTCTTAAACCATTACGATCTAGAGTTGCACCAACTTTTTTGCCATCGCTAAATACTAAAAGTGCTGGGCCGTCCCAAGCTTCTTGCAAACCACTGTAATATTCGTAGAAATCAACAATTTCTGGAGATTCACGTAAAGAAGGCTGATTTTGGTAAGCCTCTGGAACCATAATCATTAAGGCTTCCAAGGGGGTGCGTCCAGAGCAAACCAGCAATTCCACTACGTTATCTAGGGTGGCTGAGTCGCTGTTATCAATATGAACTAATGGCTTGAGTTCCTGGATGCGATCGCCCCATACAGGATGATTCAGGCTAGCTTCTCGTGCCATCATCCAGTTGATGTTACCCAATAAGGTATTGATTTCGCCATTGTGACCCAAAAGCCGCATCGGTTGGGCTAGCGGCCACTTGGGCATAGTATTGGTACTAAAGCGGCGGTGATAAACAGCAAAGGCGCTTTTGTAAGCTGGATTTTTTAAATCGTCATAAAAGTTGCCCAAGACAGCGGAACGCACCATGCCTTTGTAGACAATTGTCCGACTTGACAAGGAGCAGATATAAAATTCTTCTGAGATGTCAGTTGCAGCTTTACTAATTCGGCGGCGGGTAATGTACAACTGCCGTTCTAATTCATCACCGCTTTTGTCAACAGAAGCTAACAAAACTTGTTCAATCTGGGGTTGATTTTCTCTTGCTTGTACACCCAGCAAATCAGATTGCACTGGCACTATTCGCCAACCCAATACAATTAATTTCTCTTCAGCAGCTACTTGCTCAACAGTGGCCCTAGCTTGTTGTGCAGCTTGCTGGTCTTGTGGTAGAAATATCATCCCCACAGCTATACGATCGGTAGATGGAAATTCCTTTCCCCTTTGGGCAAAGTCTTGTTGGAACAACTCCCAAGGTATTGCTGTCAATACTCCAGCACCATCACCAGAGTCGCGATCGGCGCTACAACCTCCCCGGTGTTCTAAGCAGGTTAAAGCAGCTAAGGCTTTTTCGACAATTTCATGGCTGGTATGATTTTGGCGATGAGCAATAAAACCTACACCACAGGCATCTCGTTCCTCTACTAACCACTTTTGCCCCTGATAGGTATCTCTTGAGTTGATATCCGTTGTGATTTTCTGGTTTTGATTCATCGGTTTATTATTCATACCCTGTTCCTGAAGTATTGAGTTACCAATTTTGCCACTACATTGTGGGAAAAAATTTCTAAATTCAGCGATGGAAAAATATATAAGCACCGAAATTTAGGGAAAAAAAATTTTAACTTCGGTTTTACTTTATCAGTTCACCCGTGTTAAAATAATTGCGTGTTTTTATGTGTTTATGCGGTGTTCGACCAGTTACCTCCGCCAAGACATTATTTTTGCCCTGACAGTTTCTTTTTTATATTTTGAAGTTAAGTATTTTCTCAATCCCTTTTTTCCAGATGCACACTAGCTACTCATAGAGCCTATTTTTTGGCTCACCTGAAACAGACAAAACTAAAACTGAACGCTGTACTATGTTCTAAAGCCAAATTTATCCCGATCCAGCAATAAAATCAGCGTATTACAATATATACCCATTTGACAATTCCCAAATATTGTTGTTGTCTAGAATTTTGCCGCTTCCCAGTTGCCGCATGTATTACTATTAACTAGACATTACTGAAGTAATAACAGTAGCAACGTTCAGTTAGGATTAAATATTTTAATCCAGTTTTGATAACCAAAACTACCGTATATAGTGTGGTTAGAATTAGTGAGAGTTAAAAAGTTTGATTGCAGTGGCTTTAGCGTCTAAATAAATTAATGTGTGTCTAAAAGAGATAACTAGCCAATATATAGATTACCATATTTATTCAAAAATAAAGTCATGTTTCCTTTATATTTCCAAATAATTAGTTAGTTTAAACCTTGGGTAATAGTTTTCCAAAGTACCTAGTAAATTATGGTAAAAATACCGAATTGTTGCCAATCAGAGATTAGCGATGGCTCTGCAAACGCCAAGGGCGATCGCAGATTTTTCCGGGCTACTGTGTCACCAATACTTTTAACAGTGCTGTGCTTAACAACTACTTGTGCTGCCAACGCCCAGGAGTCCCCGAAAACCACCAAATTTATACCCAAGTTAATCTCACAGTCACCTGCACCTCCTTTAACAGGTGTAGCATTCTCTGGTAATCAAATTTCCCTCAATGGTCGTACTGTACCAGGAACTTGGTTACAGCGGCCTGGAAAATCTGGCCAGATGACAACCGATATTAGTGATGGGGCATTTAGGCAATTAATTGGAGTAAATTTCTTAAACAGTAGTAATTCAGCGAAGCAACCAATACAGTGGTTTTCGTCAGTGACAAAGCCACTGGTATTAGCCACCAGGCTACTAGGAGCATATCGCTATCTGGATATCACTAATTTTGCTCAAACATCTGGATGGCAAATTCAAGCTAATGGCAACACTTTGGTGATTGCTACCCCAAAAACACAAATCACAAATATTGTTCAGAGTCAGGAACCTCCAGAAGCGAGTACCCCTTTGCAACAAGCTCGGATTCTTGTCGATTTAGATCGTCCCACTCCCTGGCAAGTTGCACAAGGGTCAGCGATCGCCAAACCGCAAACTCCTTCTTCCGATCCAGATACGCCAACTCCCAAATATACTGCACCCCCAAATAGACAGTGGACAATTACCCTGGATGGAATAGCCGATCCCGTTTTGATAGAGCGCTATACCCCCCAGCCACCAGCAGCACCACCAACATTGCTGCCAAACCTGCTCAAACAATTATCACCAGCTACACCAACACAACCAATACCACCAGCCCCTGAACCACTGATTCAAAAAGTGGAGGTGGTGAAAAACCAAACGATTATTAGTCTGAGCGTTCCCTTTGGTCTATCGCCTCAAGTTACTACTGTAGCTAACCCCAATCGTCTGAGTATCAATATTCGACCCGATCCTCTAGAAGAACGGGATATTACTTGGGCCCCAGGATTGCGTTGGCGACAGCATTATGTCAACTTAGGCACAGAGCGTTTTCCTGTAGTCTGGTTAGAAGTTAATCCCCGCAAATTTGGGCTAACCTTAAAACCTATGTGGGCTAGTCTTGATGGACTTGCGGGTACTGCTCCCATAATTCAAACAGCACAACGTTACTTAGCTGTAGCTGGAATTAATGGTGGTTATTTTAACCGTAATAATAGATTGCCATTGGGTGCGATTCGTCGGGATAGTCAGTGGTTATCAGGCCCCATTCTTAATCGAGGTGCGATCGCTTGGAATAATTCAGGCCAATTTTACTTCGGTCGTCTCACCTTAGAAGAAACTTTAATCACGGCAAATAGCCAGCGCCTACCAATTCTGTTTCTCAACAGTGGTTACGTCCAGAGTGGCATTGCTCGTTATACCTCAGCTTGGGGATCAACTTACACACCCCTGACAGATAACGAAATTATCTTAGTGGTAGAAAAAGACCAAATTACTAATCAGTTACCAGGCGGCAAAGTTGGTGCGACAGCGGTTCCCATTCCCCAGGATGGCTACCTGCTAACTTTACGCGCTAACGCTACTAGTGCTGCTTCCCAGCTACCTATTGGAAGCGCAGTAAGTATTTCCAGCGCCACTACTCCAGCTGATTTTAGTCGTTACCCCTACATTATCGGTGCTGGACCGCTATTAGTCCAAAATCGTCAAATTGTCCTTGATGCCAAAGGCGAAAAATTCAGCAATGCCTTTATTGCCGAAAAGGCTATTCGTAGCGGTATTTGCACAACGGCAACAGGCACACTGATGATTACTGCCACACATAATCGTGCTGGCGGTTATGGGCCTAATTTGGCAGAACATGCCCAATTGATGCAATTAATGGGCTGTGTGGATGCTTTAAATTTGGATGGCGGTAGTTCTACCAGCCTTTACTTAGGAGGGCAACTACTCGATCGATCACCCAGTACCGCTGCTCGTGTTCACAACGGAATTGGTATTTTCCTGCAACCACGAAAATGAAGGAATAGGGAAAAACTCAATCCCCAATCCCAGTCACTTTTTAAAGTTTAGAACAAGCTGTCATTTTGCTTGATGAAGACTTGGTGTAGACATCAGAATTTTAGTAGTGATGGTTTACACCATAAGGTTTGATTTTGCTATGTTTATCAAAGTGCGACAAAATTGCTGATTTTCAAGGTTGCAAGATAGCGCCAGATTTTTTATCAATAATTAAGAGTACCAACGGTTTGTTATGTCTTCAAATGAGGTAACTATGGCTCGATATCAAGAAACTACACAGACTGAAACTCTACACCTCCCTCCAACCATAACTTCCAGGGGCGTTGCTGCAACTGAATTACGTCCTTGGGGTGCTTTTACAGTTTTGGAAGAAGGGCGCGGATACAAAATTAAGCGCATCGAAGTTAAGCCTGGACACCGCCTCAGTCTACAAATGCACCATCATCGCAGCGAACATTGGATTGTCGTCTCTGGTACAGCTAGAGTAGTTTGTGGTGATAGAGAAGTACTACTGAGCAATAATGAGTCAACTTATGTACCCCAATGTACATCTCATCGTTTAGAGAATCCTGGCGTGATTCCCTTGGTATTGATTGAAGTCCAAAATGGCGAATACTTGGGAGAAGATGATATTATCCGCTACCAAGATGACTATGCCCGTACCAAAGATTAAAACCAAAAGAACGCTATTAAAGCTCTAACCCCAAAGCTGAATACATTTTTTTGTAAACCGTCTTTGTAAACGAACTACTACACCCCAGAAGTCCCTACCTAATCAAGGTGGGGACTGAAGCATGTTAGTGTTATAAATGTAGTAATAGCGATCGCGCTCATGCCTTGGGTAATTTGGAATTTTGCACAAGCAAGGGTCAACCTATCTGTAAAATGGAAGATGGGGTATTCAATTGCAAAAAACGAGTTCCATGATTCATCTGAGTCAAGCAGCCGTAAGTGAGATTGGGCGAATAAAGTCCAAGCAGACAAATGTCTTGTTTCGATTGGCAGTAAAACCAGGTGGTTGTTCCGGGTTCTTTTATGATATGTCCTTCGATGAAGCAATAAAAGTTGACGACCAGGTTTTCCACTTGGATGAGATTCAAGTAGTCATAGATGCCGCAAGCTTAAATTACCTCAACGGTTTGAGAGTTGATTATTCAGAAGACTTAATGGGTGGTGGTTTTCGCTTCCACAATCCCCAGGCGATCGCTACCTGTGGCTGTGGCAATTCCTTCTCCTTGAGTCCTTAGTGATTGAACAATTAATCAAAAAACAGATGTTCAATCACTAAGGAAAAATAGCAATTGACATAAAGCCGTAAAAAAAGATATAATCAGGATTTGTTAAAACTTAGACCATAAGCAGCTTTACGCGCTGTAACTCATGCCAACAATACAGCAGCTAATACGAAATGAGCGCGAACAAGCGCGTCAGAAAACCAAGTCCCCTGCTCTGAAACAATGCCCCCAACGTCGGGGAGTTTGTACCAGAGTATACACAACCACACCAAAAAAGCCTAACTCAGCCCTACGTAAAGTAGCAAGAGTCAGACTTACCTCTGGATTTGAAGTCACAGCTTACATTCCAGGCATTGGTCACAACTTACAAGAACACTCAGTTGTGATGATTCGTGGCGGTCGGGTTAAGGATCTACCAGGCGTGAGATACCACATTATCCGTGGCACCCTAGATACAGCCGGAGTCAAAGACCGCAAACAAGGCCGTTCCAAGTATGGAACCAAGCGTCCTAAAGAAGCGAAAAAATAGGATTAGGCGATTAATCGCATCCAACACGATTAATCGTCTACCTTAAAAAAGCTGAAGGGCAAAAGAAGGAGCGCCGTCTTTGTTCTAACAGTAGTGATGAAGGCTGCTAAAGTCTGTTTCAAAAAATCAAGCAAGCTACATCTACACTAAGCGAGCAAGTGTAGAAGTTCTGAGGAGGAAAATGCTGTAATCTACAGCTAATTTCTCATCTGAACATTAAAGTTTATAATCTTGTCGCCTTGAGTATTTCGTTGCAGGTAGTAAGTCAAACAATTCTTGATTTTAGATTTGCGATAGCGTAGCGTTAGCGAGTTATCGAGCGTCTTTTGGATTGGTCAAACCCACAAGGGAATTAGGCTTACAGACTTTTGATTTGTTCAGATCCTTGCGATCGGAATATATACCGAAAACTTTTAATCCAAAATCAAAAATCAAAAATTGGCAGTAAATAAGTCAGCCTTGCTGCAACGGTCGAAAAAATTGAGGAAGTCTGAGGGTTGGGTTCTACCGCTTTTAGTTTCCGGTGTCTGATAGCATATAATTTCGTTGCCAATTCCGAATTAAAGGTGAAGTATGTCTCGTCGTGGTGTTATTCAAAGGCGCCCAGTTCCGTCTGACTCCGTATATAACAGTCGCCTTGTGAGCATGATTATCAGACGGATCATGCGTCATGGCAAAAAATCACTTGCCGCACGCATTGTTTATGATGCATTAAAAACTATTGAAGAACGCACTGGTGCTGGTGCCTTAGAAACCTTTGAAAGAGCAGTGCGAAATGCCACGCCTTTAGTAGAAGTAAAGGCTCGGCGAGTTGGTGGAGCAACCTACCAAGTACCAATGGAAGTGCGTACAGAACGGGGCACTACTTTAGCACTGCGTTGGTTAGTGCAATATTCTCGGTCTAGACCAGGCCGGACAATGGCCAGCAAATTGGCAAATGAGTTAATGGATGCTGCCAACGAAACTGGCAATGCCATTCGCAAACGCGAAGAAACACACCGGATGGCGGAAGCTAACAAAGCATTCGCACATTATCGTTACTAAGTAAAAAAGCGATATATCGCCTTGCCAAAGCGGTATATCGTAGATTTACAAAAAAAGACGGTTTTCCGTAAAAGTATAGAATCTTAACAAAGAGTAATATACAAGATATCATGAGGCAAAAACTATAGGAGGTAGCTGTGGCACGCACGATCCCGCTAGAGAAAGTACGCAACATTGGTATTGCGGCGCATATAGATGCGGGCAAAACAACAACAACAGAGAGAATATTATTTTACTCTGGGATAATTCATAAAATTGGCGAAGTTCATGAAGGAACTGCCGTCACAGACTGGATGGAGCAGGAGCGGGAACGGGGAATTACCATTACTGCCGCTGCTATCAGTACCAGTTGGAAAGATCATCAAATTAACATTATCGATACTCCGGGTCACGTAGACTTCACAATTGAAGTTGAGCGTTCCATGCGCGTGTTGGATGGTGTAATCGCAGTATTTTGTTCTGTGGGCGGCGTGCAACCGCAGTCTGAGACAGTGTGGCGGCAAGCAGAGCGCTACAAAGTTCCTCGGATAGCCTTTATCAACAAGATGGATCGCACCGGAGCGAACTTTTATAAAGTTCACGAGCAAATCCGCGATCGCCTGCGGGCAAATGCGATCGCTATTCAACTACCAATTGGTAGTGAAAACGACTTCCGAGGTATCGTTGACCTAGTACGGCAACGTGCGTATATTTACGCTAATGATCAAGGAACCGATATCCAGGAAACCGATATCCCGGAAGAATTGCAAGCGCAGGTAGACGAATTCCGCACCAAGCTGATAGAAGCCGCAGCAGAAACCGATGATGCTCTGATGGCTAAGTACTTCGAGGGCGAAGAACTTACAGAACAGGAAGTTCGGACGGCCCTGCGAAAAGGCACAATTGCGGGGACAATTGTACCAGTACTTTGCGGTTCGGCATTCAAAAACAAAGGCGTACAGTTGATGCTGGATGCCGTTGTCGATTACCTGCCAGCGCCAAGTGAAGTACCGCCAATTCAAGGCTTACTGCCGAACGGCGATACTGTTGAGCGGCGGGCTGATGACAGCGAACCCCTAGCAGCTCTGGCATTCAAGATTATGGCTGACCCTTACGGTCGCCTAACATTTGTTCGTGTTTATTCTGGTGTCCTGAAAAAGGGCAGCTACGTTCTCAACGCTAGTAAGAATAAAAAAGAACGGATTTCCCGCTTAGTTCTAATGAAGGCAGACGATCGGCAAGATGTCGATGAACTGCGGGCGGGTGATTTGGGAGCAGCTTTGGGATTGAAAGACACCTTGACAGGCGACACGCTCTGTGATGATGCATCGCCAGTAATTCTGGAATCCCTATTCATTCCTGAGCCTGTAATCTCGGTGGCGGTTGAACCCAAAACTAAGAACGACATGGACAAGTTGTCCAAAGCTCTGCAATCTCTCTCAGAAGAAGACCCCACTTTCCGTGTCCGCGTCGATCCGGAAACAAACCAAACCGTAATCGCGGGGATGGGAGAGCTACACCTAGAAATTCTAGTAGACCGAATGTTACGAGAATTCAAGGTGGAGGCGAATGTAGGTGCGCCACAAGTAGCTTACCGAGAAACAATTCGGAAAGCTGTGAACAAAGTTGAGGGCAAATTCATCCGCCAAAGTGGTGGTAAAGGTCAATACGGTCACGTTGTGATCAATTTGGAGCCTGGAGAACCCGGTACTGGCTTTGAATTCGTCTCCAAAATTGCCGGCGGTACAGTACCTAAAGAGTACGTTGGCCCCGCAGAACAAGGAATGAAAGAAAGCTGTGAATCCGGTGTTCTAGCTGGATATCCGTTGATTGACGTCAAAGCGACGCTAATTGATGGGTCATACCACGATGTAGACTCTTCGGAAATGGCTTTCAAAATCGCCGGCTCAATGGCGATGAAAGAGGCTGTGCTGAAAGCTTCACCCGTCCTCTTAGAGCCTATGATGAAAGTTGAGGTTGAAGTTCCTGAAGACTATATCGGGAACGTCATTGGCGACCTCATCTCCCGCCGAGGGCAAATTGAAAGTCAAAGCACCGAACAGGGACTTGCTAAGGTCGCATCCAAAGTTCCACTGGCGACCATGTTTGGCTACGCCACTGATATCCGGTCAAAGACGCAAGGTCGGGGTATCTTCACGATGGAGTTCAGCCACTACGAAGAGGTGCCTCGCAGCGTAGCTGAAACTATCATTGCAAAAAGCAAAGGGAACGCTTAGTTAAAATAAGGAAATGAGTATTCATGGCACGCGCAAAGTTTGAAAGGAATAAACCCCACATTAATATCGGTACAGTTGGCCACGTTGACCACGGTAAAACTACCTTGACAGCAGCCATCACCATGACCTTGGCAGCTATGGGTCAGGCTGTAGCTAAAGGCTACGACCAAATTGATAATGCCCCAGAAGAAAAGGCACGGGGTATTACCATCAATACCGCTCACGTAGAGTATGAAACTGCAAGTCGGCACTATGCTCACGTAGACTGTCCAGGACACGCTGACTATGTGAAGAACATGATCACCGGTGCTGCCCAAATGGACGGAGGTATCCTCGTAGTTGCTGCTACCGATGGCCCTATGCCCCAAACCCGCGAACACATTCTTTTGGCAAAACAGGTTGGTGTTCCCAGTCTGGTTGTCTTCTTGAATAAAGAAGACTTGATGGATGACCCAGAACTCTTAGAACTAGTGGAACTAGAACTGAGAGAACTGTTAAGCAGCTATGATTTCCCTGGGGATGATATCCCTATTATCAAAGGCTCTGGTCTGCAAGCTCTGGAAGCAATGACCAAGAATCCCAAGACCCAACGAGGAGAAAATCCTTGGGTAGACAAAATCTATGAACTGATGGATGCTGTAGATTCTTACATCCCCACTCCTGAGCGGGATGTTGATAAACCCTTCCTGATGGCTGTAGAAGACGTGTTCTCAATCACAGGTCGTGGTACTGTCGCCACTGGTCGGATTGAACGGGGTGTAGTCAAAGTTGGCGATAACGTTGAACTAGTGGGTATCAGAGATACTCGTGCTACTACCGTAACTGGGATTGAAATGTTCAAGAAGAGTCTTGAGCAAGGTATGGCTGGAGATAACGCTGGCGTACTACTCCGGGGTATCCAGAAGGCTGATATTGAACGGGGTATGGTAATTGCCAAACCAGGTTCGATTAAACCTCACAATGAATTTGAAGGTGAAGTGTACGTCCTAACTGAAAAAGAAGGTGGTCGTAAGACTCCATTTTTCGCTGGCTACCGTCCCCAGTTCTACGTGCGGACAACCGATGTAACTGGTACTATCAAAGCCTACACTTCCGATGAAGGCAAAGAAGTAGAAATGGTGATGCCAGGCGATCGCATCAAGATGACAGTAGAATTGATCAACGCGATCGCTATTGAACAAGGAATGCGCTTCGCTATTCGCGAAGGTGGTCGCACCATTGGTGCAGGTGTCGTCTCCAAAATTATCAAGTAGCAAGCACCTTTTTGCTCATAACAAAGGAGCAGAGATGGTATTTATTTTGCCTCTCTGCTCCTTTCTCTTCCCTCTATAAATAAGGTAATAGGTTACAGGGGACAGGTAATAGTTTTCTGTAACCGATAACTTGTAACCGTTAACCTGTAAATACTCCCCTAATTACGCAGAACCTGGAAAATTAAAGATGGCAACTCTACAGCAGCAGAAGATTAGAATTCGCTTACAAGCCTTTGACAGGCGCTTATTAGATACATCTTGCGAGAAGATTGTAGACACAGCTAACCGCACCAACGCTACAGCCATAGGCCCAATTCCTTTACCAACAAAACGCCGGATCTATTGTGTGCTGCGATCGCCTCACGTAGATAAAGACTCACGGGAGCATTTTGAAACCCGTACTCATCGCCGGATTATTGACATTTACCAGCCCTCTTCTAAGACTATTGATGCCCTGATGAAATTGGATCTACCATCGGGTGTAGATATTGAAGTCAAACTTTAATTTAGTCATTAGTCATTGGTCATTTGTCATTAGCAAAGAACGAAGGACAAAGGACAACAGACACTAGTATGAATATTTACACAGCCCTGAAGAAATATATCTCAGGGCTTTTATTTAGCTAGGAAACAAATGATAGAATGTAGATAAAGTACGGGAAAAGCAGAGAAAAGAAATTTTAAAGATTAAGTTTATCCCAAAGTAACAATGACATCATCTTCTAAAATTGCAGTTCGCGAACTACCTCTGTTCCCGTTACCCGAAGTAGTTCTGTTTCCTACTAGGCCATTACCCCTGCACATCTTTGAATTTCGCTACCGAATCATGATGAACACGATTTTGGAGAGTGATCGCAGATTCGGTGTTTTGATGTTTGATCCAGTCAAAGGTACAATTGCAAACACTGGTTGCTGTGCCGAAATTATTCATCACCAACGCCTGCCAGACGATCGGATCAAGATGATGACTTTAGGGCAGCAAAGATTTCGTGTATTAGAGTATGTTCGTGAAAAGCCATATCGCGTCGGCTTAGTTGAGTGGATTGAAGACCAACCACCCACTAAAGATTTGCGACCTTTATCAACTGAAGTAGAACAACTACTACGAGATGTTGTGCGTCTATCAGCAAAATTAACCGAACAAAATATCGAACTCCCAGAAGATTTGCCCGATCTACCAACAGAGTTATCTTATTGGGTAGCCAGTAACCTTTATGGCGTCGCCGCAGAGCAGCAATTATTGCTAGAAATGCAGGATACTGTAACTCGTCTAGAGCGAGAAGCAGAAATTTTAACTTCTACTCGGAATCACTTGGCAGCTCGCGCTGTTCTCAAAGATACATTTAGTGAAAAGTGAGGAGTTAAAAGTTAGGAGTTAAAAATGAGGAGTTAGGAAGAAAAAACAAAAATAAAAGATCGACAACTTATAATTTATATTTCCTGGCTGATAACTTGTAAATGCTAAATGATAACTCTTAACTGATAACTCCTAACTTCTTAAGTAACGGCGCCGATCGGTAAAACATTATAAGCGCCAAGAATTTTTAAAATCTCTGTGTGGATGGCTAATTCTGCTAAAGCAGATTGCATTTGTGCTTCCTTGGCGTCCGCTTCTAAATCCATGAAAAACAAGTATTCGCCTAGTGATCGCTTTGTCGGACGAGATTCAATCCGGCTGAGGTTAATTCCTAGTTGAGCAAATATTTGCAAAGGTTTGACCAACGCTCCGGGTGTGTTAGCAGGCATACTAAAAGCCAGCGATGTATGACTAGTAGGAGCTTTTGTTGCCTGGTATCCAGCGTCCACTTCACCCTGACTTACTACCCAAAAACGAGTAAAGTTTTCTGGATAGTCGTTGATGTTACTGGCAAGTATCGGCAATTTGTAGAGTTGAGCAGCTCTGCTAGAAGCGATCGCTGCTGTTGTTGTCTCTTGCTCCAATCGCTGTAGTGCTTCGGTTGTAGAATTGCTAGGAATAATCTGTACAGTCGGTAGAAACCGCTCTAACCATCCCTGACATTGTGCCAAAGCTTGTGGGTGAGAGTAGACAGTTTTAATACTATCTAAATTAGGCGCACAAGAAATTAACATATGGGCAATGGGTAATACCAAAGCCAACTGTATTCGCAAACTGTCCAACTGCCAAAGTGTATCCAGTGTTGTAGTAACACTGCCTTCAATAGAATTTTCCACTGGCACAACAGCCAACTGCGCTTGACCATTAGCAACGGCGTGCAGTGATTGGGAAATGCTGGGATAGGGGCATAATCTAGCCTCAATTCCCGTAGTTTTGCTCAACCAGTTGACATAAAAAATAGTTGCTTGTTCTGCATAAGTGCCGGGAGGACCTAAATGTGCGATCGATAAAGTCATGCTTTTAGCCTTGAGTTGCGAGTGTAATGCGTAAATAAAGATTATGATATTTTGGTTTGGTAAATATATCCAACATCTACTTTTACTAAACACTGTTATCTCTAAAATTTACGCACTAAAGGGATAGAACGGAATATGTATCTAGGAAAAAAAGTTATGGAATATCAGTCTTCTAACATATAGATTTCCTAGCAGTTTTTTTGCTAAAATCCCTCTGAAGATTTAAGAGCAATGATAGATATGGGTTTCTACCCAAATGAACAAGCACATTATGGGTTTTATGTCAAGAGTTAAATCCTAATCTATATTTCTTGAACTAAAGATTAGAATGAGGGTACCAACTTTTTGCTAATTGATGTATAGCTGATTTTTCTAATAATCAGAACTAAGTTGTTAAAAAATATTAAAATTAAGAAACAGATATTTTTATTAGCTCATGGCTACCCGGTTTACTGCCTCCCAATCGGTTGAAATCGCTGTTCCAGAGCAGCCTATTCCCATTCAGCACTACTTGCGTCAGCCTCAACGTCTGGTTAAGGCTTTGGTTGACAATAGCCGGATTCAGCAACTTTCTGAGGAAGTATTTCGCTTGAAAATGCGTCCGCTAACTTTTATGTCATTGAGTATTCAACCTACTGTAGACATGAGAGTCTGGGCAGAATCAAACGGAATAATTTATTTGCGATCGCTAAACTGTGAAATTTTAGGTTTCGAGTATATTAACCAGCGCTTTGCTCTCAATTTAAAAGGCTATTTGTCTCCCAAAGAGTTTAGCACTGGCACTCGCTTGCAAGGAAAAGCTGATTTAGAAGTGGTGGTGGATTTTCCACCGCCATTTTCCTTTACTCCTAAGCCGATTTTAGAAGCTACTGGCAATGGTTTGCTTAAAAGCGTACTGTTGTCAGTCAAGCAACGGTTATTAAATCAACTTTTGGCAGATTATCGCTACTGGGTGATCTCACAAACCAAAGATAGAGGACTTGACGCTGATAGTACTGAATTACCAATCCTGAATGCTGAGTAATTATTTAATCACTCAACACTCAGACCTTTGATTTGGCAAGGACGAAAAGACTGACGATGCAGAGGCGACGGCCCATATTGTTGCAAAGCCAGCAAATGCCGCTGGCTACCATAACCCTTATTACACTCCAGGTTGTACATAGGGTATTTTAATGCTAGACGCATTATCAGATCGTCACGCCAAACCTTAGCGACAATACTAGCAGAGGCAATAGCGAGCGATCGCTCGTCCCCTTTGACTATTGTTTGTTGCGGTAATAGCAAATCTTTGATTGACTGATTACCGTCAATCAAGCAAAGTTCAGGCTGTACCTTTAACTTCAGCACAGCCCGCTTCATTGCTAACAGCGTTGCTTGCAAAATATTTATCTTGTCAATTTCGGCAGTAGAAGCAAACCCAATTTTCCAATCTACAGCTAGCTCACAAATTTGCTGTGCTAACTGAGTTCTCCGAGAACTAGACAACTTTTTACTGTCTTTAATTTTAGCTGCTATCAGTATTGGCAAAGCATGATCTGGTAGGATCACAGCTGCCGCCACCACAGGGCCAAATAGAGATCCTCGCCCTACTTCATCTACACCTGCAACCAACTCTGGAATCCCTGACAAGGTAGAAAACTCCAGCCAACTGGATTTTTCCAAAGGTACTGGCGACGTTTCTACCATAAAACAAATTAATTATCCTCAATGGCTGAAGAACGACGGCGGCGGCGACGGCTAGCTGTGGCGCTACTATTAGCTTCACTTTCATCTGCGATCTCTTTGGCGGCAGAAGCTTTCGCAGACAAACGTCCCGAAGGATTCGCAGGCAACTCCGATGCTTCAGTTGTCTCTTCGATTAAAGATTTTTGTTCTGGCTCAATAACTTTTGGTGTCGGTATTTTGCTTGCAGTTATTTCAGGTGTTGCCTTTTGAGCAATAGTAATTATTTCAGGTGTTGCTTTTTGGACAATAGTTGATTCTGAGGTTGATTCAATTGGGGTCGTTGGCTGTTGACCGGGCTGAATCACATTAATAATTACAGACTTGGTATTTTTCACCTCTTGCTCTAGCTTCACCAAGGGAGATATTCCCATTAAGGCAAATATATCCTGTTCTTGAAGGCTCATTTCTACAGTTCTAATCTCCGGTGGTTCTACCACTGGCTTAACTGGTTCTGCCTTGATAATTTTAGTGCGCTCTACTCTTTCACTCCAGCCTGGTTTGCCAAGGGTGGGCGAGGGAATTTCTGGTGCAACTCCTAGTTCTGGTTCTACATCCAGGTCTAAATCTGGCTCGTTAACAAAAGCCAGGGGATTGGGAACAATCCGAGCTTCATCTTTCCCGTTTAACCCATTGACACCAATTCGACTGCGGCGAGTCCGGGTACGGCGCTTATCATTAAGTTCTTGATAACTAGGATGATTGATCAGATTTAGGTTGCTCAATTCCGAGTCGCCGTCAAATGCTTCTCCAAATCCATCGTATGTTTCTCGTGGTTCCGGGATGCGGGCAGATGGCTGACGTGGTTCTCGGTGAGGTAAAGATACAAAACGTTCGCGCTCTGGTGTCTCTGCCGGTATTGGCAATCGGTTTTCGATTTCTCCAGGCAGACGCACAGTATGTCCTAAACCGCCACAGGTGGGGCAAGTTTCACCAAACAATTCGTAAATATTTTGACCCTGACGTTTGCGGGTCAATTCTACTAAACCCAGTTCGGTAAGTTGGGCAATCTGGGGACGAGCTTTGTCTGCTTTGAGTGCTTTATTAAAGTGTTCGAGAACTTGTAATTGGTCACGTCGCGATTCCATATCGATAAAATCAACGACGATCACCCCGGCGATATTTCGTAGACGCAACTGGCGAGCAATTTCTGTTGCCGCTTCGCAGTTTGTCCACAAAACTGTTTCTCTAGCTGTTGCCGATCGCGTAAAGGAACCTGAGTTAACATCGATTACGGTTAACGCTTCCGTTGGCTCGATGATAATGTAACCGCCAGAAGGTAGGTCTACTCTCGGTTTCAGGGCTTCTCTAATCGCAGCAGTGATGCGGAAGTATTCTAAAATTGGGGAGCGATCGCGATGATGGTCAATCAACAATCCCTGCGGTGTTTGACCGCCACTCCAATTCTGCAAGTACTGTTTGACGCGCTTCAAACCAGTGCTGGAATCCACAACAATTCGATTTACATCCGCGCCGTACATATCTCGCAATACGCGCTGGATAAAGTCATCGTCTCGGTTGAGTAGTGCTGGCGCACGGGTGGAATGGGCTTCCTGCTGAATAGCTTCCCATTGCTTTTGCAACAATTCCAAATCTTCCATAATCGCTTCTTCGGGTTTGCCTTCTGCTTCTGTACGCACAAGCAAACCCATTCCCGCCGGTTTTACCAAAATCGCTAGCGCTCGCAAGCGATTGCGCTCACTTTCACTTTTAATTCGTCGGGATAAATTGACGCCCCGACCGTAGGGCATCAGTACTACGTAGCGTCCGGGTAAGGTAATATTACCCGTGAGCCTAGGCCCTTTTGTCCCCGTTGGCTCTTTCATTACTTGCACTAAAACTTTCTGTTGTGGTGCTAGTAATTCTGTAATTGCCGCTGCGGTGCGCTTGAGCTTCAATGGCCCCAAGTCGGTAACATGAATAAAACCGTTGCGCTCTGGATCGCCAATATTGACAAAAGCTGCATCTATCCCAGGCAATACGTTTTCTACTACTCCTAAGTAGATATCACCTATTTGATGATGACCTGTAGCAACAACGAGTTCCTGTATTTGATCTTCAGAAAAAACCGCAGCAATTTGGTGCTGCTCCGCGATGATAATTTGTTTCGGCATTCAATTTCCTCAAAAATTGGCAGCACTTACAGGTTTGAGGTTTGTTGTATCAAATCCGGTTAATTACTTAATAATTCAAAACTACTTGCGTCTCCGCGTCAGTTTTAATTACCACTGTTTTCTCGGTTTGATATTATACTTTCGCTGCCCTCGCAACCCTCAAAAGGCGCTACTGATAATAAAAATCGCAAATCTGAGCTTCTAAGTTAAATAGCTATTGGCGCTCTTAAGAGCGTTTTTACGGCTGATTATTCCAGAACTGCTGCACATCGTTTAAGCAATTAAATCAACCGTCCGTGGTTGATTTGTGATGCAATACCCTCAAATCTTGAGAGTTCTGAGTTGAAAGTTCTAAATCCTGAGTGAGCATTTTAACTCAGGATGCTTTATTTGAGAGTAACCTACTGAATTCGTTAAGAAAAAGAAACTATTTCTATTTTCCATTCCCCGGATTTATCTTAGGGTTATACTCATCTGCGCCAGTTGCTAACCTGCCTTGAGCCGCTCTAGCCTAAGACAAACAGCACTTTGCGCGTCTCGTAAACGTCTACAACAAGTCGGCATAACCGACAGCAGTTGCTTTAACTCTAAAAAAGTAATGCACTAGCTCTTGGGCACTACCTGAATTAGACATTCAGCAGTTGTTTAAAAGCATGGATTTAGAGAACCTAACTGAGCTTGCTGTTAGTTACTGATTCACAAGGTAGCTATAGAGAGAGTGTGCATTCTTTAATCTGCTTTTTGTTTGTCTAGGATAAAATCCTAGAAGTTGCACTCTAATATCTTTGCTTTCGCCCCCTGAGTACCAGGGTAGTGAACCAGCTAATTCAATGCAGCGCCAGAAAATTTCTCTTCACCCTATTCTAACGCAACCTTGCTAAAAATCAATTCCTCTGAGCTGCCATCTTCGGACAACTACTAGCAAGTTGCCCTACAGGGATTATACCCCTAAAATTAGCCGATTGCGGTGGATGTGCAGGAGTTGAAATTCTACACCAGCCACTGTCTCTAGCATAAACAGGATTTGTTCGGGACGCAACACCAAACCGTCTTGGCGATAGCTACCTAGATAACGGATTACAGATGACATAGATTCTGCAACGCAATTGTAGTTTTCTACTAACTCCAGTTCAAATAAGCGATCGCGCAGATTTATTAACTGGCTCTTGCTTGATTTAGTTATTTGCTCGTACCAAACTTCCTCTTTTGCTTTGATTGTATCAATCCAGTTTTGCCATTGTATGGGTGTTGTTTCTGCAAGTGCTACTACAGTAATTAAATACTCTGCGGACTCTAGCAGTTGGGTAGCGGCACTAGCTTTTAAATCTATCTGCTCCACATTATAGATAGGTATGTCTGTGGGCATTTCACGAGCCAAATTTTCTCGGAAAGTATCAACTTCCACTGGCACAGTTAACTCAAAATCTGCAATTTCACCGCTGCTAGTAGCTCCTAGAGCTAAAGCAGTTGCTAGAGAAATCCGTGGCATTGGGTGAAATCCACCAGTAAAAGCAATTGGTAAGCCTGCTCGCCGCACAACTCGGTCAAACAGACGGATTAAATCAAGATGGCTCATTAAAGCCATATTACCCTGCTTACCAAACCAAACTCGCAGTCTTTGCGCCTTAATTGTGTTGGGGACAAACTCGCCAGCAAATTTTGGGATAGCAGGTGATTCAATCACCACGTTATGCCCAAAATCGGTACCACAGACGCCACAATGAGAACAACCTTCAAAAGAGCAGTCGGGTACAATTGCAGCTTCTAGAGCGCGTTGCAAGTCTTCTTGGAGCCACTTTTTGTCAATCCCGGTATCAATATGATCCCAAGGCAGGGGAATATCGAGGGAGTGCTGAGTTATGAGTGGGGTATTCTCCTCTGCTTTTTTGCTCTTCTGTGCCTCTGCGTGAAACAAATTCCATTCGCCATTTTCTACTTGGCGGTATTTCCAATCTAAATCGGCCTGGGCGATCGCAGACCCCCAAGCGCTAAAAGCTCGATCTAAATTTTCATACCAGGAATCCATACCTGCACCCAATTCCCAGGCAAGGCGGACTACTTTGCTCAAATTGCGATCGCCTCGTCCCACAAAATCTTCCATTGCCGAAATGCGAACATCGGTAAAATTTACCTTCACTGCCTTTATTCGGCGGAATTCTTGCCGCAACAGGTTTTGTTTGCGTTTAAATTCAGTGGTAGAAACTGAGTGCCATTGGAATGGTGTATGGGGCTTGGGCGTAAAGTTAGAAATTGTCAGGTTAAAATTTAGGGGTTTTCTGCCTTTGCCCCGACATTCTCGCTGTAACCAGCTTACTGTTTCGGCAATGCCCAAAACGTCAACATCGGTTTCACCCGGCAAGCCAATCATAAAATACAACTTTATTTTATCCCAGCCTTGCTCCCAAGCTGTTTTTACTCCCCGCAATAATTCTTCATTCGTCAACCCCTTATTCACAATGTCTCGCATCCGCTGAGTACCAGCTTCTGGAGCAAAAGTCAGTCCACCTTGGCGCGTTCCTCCCAGGATGTTGGCAATATTCTCATCAAATCTGTCTACCCGTTGGCTTGGTAGAGTCAGAGAAATATTTTCATTTTTTAAGCGATTTTTGATTTCCATCCCCACTGCTGGTAGGGATAAATAATCAGAACAACTCAGAGATAGTAGGGAAAATTCATTGTAACCAGTTGCCCGCATCCCCTGTTCAATTGCTTCTACAACCTTATCGGGTTCTACATCCCGTGCTGGTCGAGTCAGCATTCCTGGTTGACAGAAGCGACAGCCACGAGTGCAACCACGCCGAATCTCAATGGTCAAGCGATCGTGCACTGTTTCTACGTAGGGAACCAAACCAATAGAATATGCTGGTATGGGAGTTGCAACCCGTCGCAGAATTCGTTTTGGTACGTCTGGGCGCAGAGGGTGAACTGAGCCATCCTCTGCCATGTAGTAAAACTGAGGCACATATACGCCTGGTATCTGTGCCAAATCCAGTAACAGATTTTCCTGACTTAATCCTGCTTGTTTGCCTTCTTCTAATACCAAACCAATTTCTGGCAGCAGTTCTTCTCCATCTCCAAGGGCGATAAAGTCGAAGAAATCAGCATAAGGCTCAGGATTTGATGTCGCTGTTTGCCCACCAGCGAAAATCAACGGAAAGGATGACTGGGTATCGGTAGATTCTCTGCCTCCCTGCCCCTCTGCTCCTCTGCTCCCCTGCCTCTCTCGCCACGTCAAGGGAATTCCTGCCAAATCCAACATTTCGAGGATATTAGTTGCACCCAGTTCGTAACTGAGGCTAAAGCCTAAAATGTCAAATTCTGTCAGCGCTCGCTTTGACTCTACCGCAAACAATGGCGTATTAGTTTCGCGTAGTTTGGCTGCCAGGTCTTTTCCTGGGAGGTAGGCGCGATCGCACAATTGACGCGGTTGGGCATTCAAGACGTTATAAAGGATAATGTGCCCTAAATTAGATGCACCGACTTCATATACTTCTGGGTAGGTTAAAACCCAACGTATTGCTGCCGTATCCCAAGGTTTGTGTACTGCTAACAGCTCGTTACCCAGGTAACGTGCTGGTTTTAAAATATCCGACGTTATTAATCTTTCAACTGCAACAACCACTGTGCTATCTTCTAGCTACCTTAATTACAGCTACCCAACCCCAACATTAGCATTGAATTAGGTCTTCTAACAGATTTTATCGTTGCAACTTACAACTCCTTTACATAAAGTCCACTTATTGCCCGAACCTTTGTGCTTTTACATAAAGTTATGTTTGGGCCAATTCGGCTTCAGCCTCTAATATTTCAAATACCCTATCGAGTTGCGTCAGTTCAAAAATCATTCTAATTTGTGGAGCAACAGCGCGAAGTTGGCAACTTCTTCCTAAAGTAAGAGCCAGCTTGTGTGTAGATAACAATGCCATTAACCCCGCACTGTCTAACGATTCTACTGCTGCAAGGTCTACTACCAAGATGGAAATACCATTTTGTGCCAACGCTGTAGTCATATCTCGTTCAAATTCCAAGGCGTTTGCAGCATTCAAACACCCTTGGGGGCGAATAACTGCAATCTTGAGATAGTTAAGCACTGCCTGCATAGTTACATCCTATTAAGAATTTTGAAGCGTCAAGCTAAGGATTATTTGAACATAAACTCTATTTTGTTGCATCGACCATACGTCTTAGCTCTCTTTGCTGAATCTTTATTGCTTTACTATGTCTGTTTAAAGATTGTTATAATTCCAGGTTAAAATGTGTTTATATATACTTTTTTTTTACCTCAGTTCAAAAACAATCAACTATAGACGGCCATAGAGCAGACAAATTATCAGTAACTATGCTGAGAAACCTTGCTTAGTCTATAACTAAAGCTAATTTAGCCAAGTCTTAATGTTAGGTTAAATCTCCCACTTTAGCGTTGCTGATGGCATACGGCAAAGTCATAGTGAATTATCTATCTAACTAATTAAATTGTGATATATATCACTAATAAGTTAGTATTTGGATCACTCTTTATACTGAGGCTGATCTGGGATGATTAGTGTCATATTACAGTTGGATTATTACTTATGAGAACTCAGTACGCTATTCGTAAATTGGTAGAAAAAGCTCTTGACATTAAAAAACTAACTCCTGAGATAGAGAATGAAATCAACTCAGAACTGACGGAACTGGGTTACATTTCTGATGTTGATTACGAAGCTCTAGAATTATTAATGGCAGAGATGGATGCTGGACGAATCCAGTTGGTTCCTAGCCTGGGATTTTAAAATAATTCATAATGACGCTTTCTAAGAGAAGTTGTATAGCTTGCTTCTCTGTAAAGGTACAAGGACTTCCTAACGTAATTCGTAATTAAATTTAGCAGGGGGATACAAGTGTCATATCATTGCTAGTATTTTTCTATGAGGTTGATTATTTAAATACTTTAGGTGGCGTAAACTGTGCTACTGAACCTCTACATTGTGCATTCATCGAAAATTTCCATACAGTTCGCTAAACGCCTAAAAAAATTCCTCCCAATCTGTTTGCTGAAATTGTCCACAAGCGGAATGAACTCGTTGCTAAGGGAGTTGATATCATCAATATGGCTGCTGGCGATCGAATAGACTGACTTCTAGTCATATCCTCCAGGCGATGCATGAGGTTATTGAGGACGCTGCTAACCACAATTATCCACCTTACGAAGGTACGAAAAAATTTCGAGTGCGAAGGATGTAGCAATCGAATTTCACAGTATTCAACGCCTGAAAGATTCTGGTATTAGCTACAGTTGAGTAAGACGCTGGGAATTAAGGAATGGGGACTGGGAAGACAAGAGGGACAAGGAAGACAAGGAAGAATTATTCAAGAAGTCTCTATATTGTCTATTCTCAATGCCCAATCCCTAATCCCCAATCACCAATCCCTCTTGATAGGCTTGCCAAAGTTGATGAATAAAGTGATTCAGTTGCTGCTTTGCGACTGAATCAGGTTCAGTTTTTGGTTCTTTCGCTAAAAGTTGGCTCAAAAAGGTAATTACTTCTGTGTCTAATGCTGGGCGAAATAAATTTGCAGGCCAAAGTAAGTCAGATGCATCTCGCAAATCAGTAATTAGGGGTGATTCTTCTATGAAAGTAACCATTAATAAAGGACGCACCCAGCACAACTGGCGGGAAACTACAAATTGAATGACTTCTGCATACAGGTTCCTGTCGCCATACTCTAGAGACACAATTTGTCCCGTTTGAAGAAAATCTAGGCTCATGTCCATCTTGGGCAGGGGCAAGGATTATTTTGCTTGCAACTTCTTTAATCTTAAAAGTGAAAATGCGCTACGTTTAAGAAAAGCTTCTGTAAGATTAGGGTAGCACTCTTACGGCAGCCATGTCTTAGACGTGTGCCTTATCAAGTGGCTACGCAAAACTAATACAACCAATCCCTGCCAGCAAAGGGTTTTCCTCGCATAGTATCTGAGCAGAAATACTATAGAATAGGTAAACAACTGTTGAGCGATCGCAAAACAGAGACTTTGTTGTAGTGAAGTAACGAGAAAAGAGCAAAGAGCCGTGTCAGTTGAAACCATTGAAAAGCCTTCCACAACCCGCAAGCTCGCGCCTCGGTATCGCGTTTTGCTCCATAACGACGACTACAACTCTATGGAGCATGTTGTACAGTCGCTAATCGCCACTGTACCTAGCCTTACCCAACCCCAAGCTGTGAGCATCATGATGGAAGCCCATACTAACGGGCTAGCTTTAGTCATTACTTGCGCTCTGGAACACGCTGAGTTTTATTGCGAAACATTGATAAGTCACGGTTTAAGTAGCACGATTGAACCTGATGAATAGTCATTAGTCATTGGTCATTGGTCATTAGTCGAAGTTTAGAGTATTGGCTGGTGACTTACATTGGTATGAAAGAAAACCTTGTCCGTTTAGCTGAACACCCTGCCCCTATCAGGCTGGGCTGTTTTATTTTGACTTTATTGTTGCTATGGTTGCCATTGGCTACACCAATATACTTACTAGTACATGATTCAAACTTAGAAAGTATATTGACATTGGTATTGTTATATGCGATCTTTATTTTTCTCCTGAGACTATGGGGTAAATATGTCTACCAGCAGCCCCAAATTCTGCGGCATTATGGCTTAGAATTCACGCGGCAAAACGGTGTGGATTTACTACGTGGCTTGGCTCTGGGGATAATTAATATTCTGATACTTTTTGGGGTAGAAAGTTTGTTGGGTTGGTTGGTGTGGCAACAACCGAAAGTTTTTTTGTTGAAAGTTGTTTTAGAGGGTTTACTTGTTGGCTTAGGTGTTGGATTTGCTGAGGAGATGTTATTCCGAGGCTGGTTGCTAGATGAATTACAACGAGATTACAGTCTGCGTGTGGCACTGTGGACAGATGCAACTGCGTTTGCTACATTGCACTTTATTAAACCCTTGGAGGCAATTATTCATACACTGCCGCAATTTCCAGCTTTAGTACTGCTGGGGTTAACGCAGGTATGGGGAAAGCGTTGGCGGAGGGGACGCTTGGGTTTTCCAATTGGTTTGCATGGTGGTTTAGTTTGGGGTTACTACATTATTAATGTAGGTAAATTAGTGAAATATTCTGGTCAAGTTCCTGATTGGGTAACTGGTGTGAATAATAATCCTCTACAAGGAGTGATGGGGGTGTTGTTAATGAGTGTACTAGCGTTTTGGATACGGGGGCGAACTGAGCGATCGCGTCATATATGAAAATAAAAATATTAATCGTATTAGTTTTATTACTTATTTTTCTTTCTAGTTGTAAAGATTGTCAGGCTAAAAAAACTTCAAATCCCGCTCATGTGAAGCAGTTGCTAACAACTAAAAAATGCCCCAAGTGTGATTTAGGTGGTGCTGATTTAACAAATGCTAATTTAGCTGGAGCAGATTTAAGAGAAGCTGAACTGACTAATGCTAAATTAGACGGAGCTAATCTACAAGGGGCTGATTTAACTAAAGCTGAACTCAGATGGCGAGATGATGTTGGCGATAAAGGGAAAATGGGTATATCAGAAATTGGTGATGATTACTGTAATGTTACCTATGAGGCTTCATTCAAAGGAGCTAACTTGAGGGGAGCGAAACTTATTCAAACTGACTTATCAGGTTTGGATTTAAGCGAAGCCAATCTGAGTGATGCTGATTTGACTAATGCAAAACTAAACTGGGCAAAACTCAATAAAGTAAATTTAGAGAAAGCTAATTTAAAGAGCGCTTCCTTAGAGTCAGCAGAACTATATGATGCTAATCTAAAAAAGGCAAATTTACAGGGTGCGAATTTAAGTTTGAGCAGGTTGGGTGATGCAAATCTCAAAGAAGCTAACCTTACAAATGCCAATTTAGATTATAGTTCACTTTTAGGTGCAAATTTGCAGCAAGCACAGTTGATAAATGCTAATTTGCAAGGAGCTAAACTGAGCGGTTATCTTATAGATACTAATCTAAGTGGAGCTAATCTGAGCGGTGCTTCTCTAACAAGTCTTAATTTACAGAAGGTTATCTACGATTCTCATACTATTTGGCGTGGAGCTTATTATAACGAGTTTACACAGTTCCCGAATGGATTTAATTCTCTAAATGAGCAAATGGAATTTAAAAGGCTTTCTCCTTTTTAAGAATTTGTTATGTTCTAATACAGCGATCGCAAAGAATATTAGAACTATTTGCGATCCCAGCTAAGCCACATTTTTGACTGAAATAATTCCTTCACCACGCCACTGAATCAGTAGCCATCTGTCAGAATCTTTATCCAGTGCTGGCTTGAGACGGAAATTAAAAACCTCTTGCCATACCTTTACTCCATACTGGGATACAAAATCTACTTCCAGTTCTTTGAACTGTTCCCATTGCCGATTGGCGATCGCGCTCAACATGGCAATGATCGCGGTGATTGAGACTTGTGCCGCGACGGGTGTCATTGTGGGTAGTCCTCGAAAATACAAATAATCGGCATAAGTGGTTTTTTGGTGCAATGTTTACGCAAGTGTCTCAACCACAGTACCCACCACACAAGCTTTATTTAAATTAACGCCGCTCAAATTTGCACCTTCTAACTCTGCACAGAGTAAATTTGCTCCCGTCAAATTCGCCCCCGCCAAATTCGCCCCCCGCAAGTCGGCTTCTTCGAGGTTTGCTTCACTCAACAAAGCTCCTTGCAAATCGGCGCGACTCAAATCTGCACCTTTGAGATTTGCCCCAGTCAGGTTTGCACCGCGCAAGTCAGCACCCCGCAAGTCAACGCCTTGCAAGTTCACATTCATTAAATTGGCACCACTCAAGAAAGCACCCACCAATGACACATCACTGAGTCTGGCTCCCATCAAGTTAGCACCACGTAAGTTACTACCCCGCAAGTCAGCACCTGTTAAATCTGCTTGCATCAGGTTCGCTCCCATCAAATTCGCTCGCAAGTCAGTTTCTTGGAGGTTGGCTCCCATCAAATTTGCCCCCTCCAAATGCCCTCCTTCGAGCTTAGAACCAGCGAAATTAGTGCCGACAAGGGTAGCACCAGCAAGATTAATCCGGCTTAAATCCAGTCGAGAGAGTTCCTCGTCTTCTAAATTTGCCCCTGGAAGTTGTTTGAGTTTTCCTAATCTAATGGCTTCAATATTCATGTAAAGTAACTACCAATCTGCTCACTTATCTTGCTGTGGTTATCCCATTGGGAATCAAGTATCCAGATACCGGCGCTGAATTTGGGTGTCATTAAGGGTAAGTCGAGTCCCTGTTGTAAACCCATAACTAATAAAGCTAGGGTATCTACAAGTTTGGGGTCAAAGCGGGTAGATTGTTGCTGTCTGCACTCATCTAATGCTTGAGTAAATATCTGTTCCCGGCTTTGATTTGACAATTTTCGCTGATTGAGTCGCCACTGAAAGTCTGCTAATAATGCCAAAATTCTCGACTCTAGGGGAATTTCATCTCCAGCTAAACCTGCTGGTTCCCCTGTGCCATTCCACCACTCGCTTTGGTGAGTGATAATTTGGGCAACTGCTCGTAATCTTGGCATGGTTCGCAATACTTGCGCCCCTGGTACCAAGGGACAAGTTAAGGGAGAACTGGGGGCGTCTTCTTGATAGCGTGTGGATATACCGCCTGTGAGTACGCTTTCTGCTTTTTGTAATGGATCTATGCGATGTAACAAAGCCGCTAGCCGCAACCTCTTAATCTGCCATGCGGGAAGATCCAAAAGCTGGGCGATCGCTTCAGCAAGTACTACTACTTCCGCAGCTGCCATTGGATTGTTGACATCTGCCATATCCATCAGTTGCGCCATTCGCAAAAAGGCTTGGATTTCGTTAGAAACCAAGTTGCGATCTAGGGTTTGTTTCTGAAGGGCTGTAGGGATAGATAAATTCTCTTGCCCAGTTTGGAGGTAATCTACTACACGGGAGACAACTGCACCTAAATTTTGGGATCTGTCTATTGACGGTACAATTTGTTGTTTATTGCCTGTGAGTTTTTCCGCCAGTTCTGGGTTGTATTTTTTGATGTGAGCGATCGCTATTTCTGCTGTCTCTTGTACTAACTCTGGCTCAAATGTCCACAAGCCATAGAATTTGCGCTCTAAGTCCGATGTCGGTACTCCAGCGCTGCCATAATCAGCCTCTGATAATTCTTGACAAATTACCATTGCTGTGTATTTAGGCGATAAGATAATTAAGTGCCACTCTTGCGCCACTGGATCGCCTGCATCTAATGCCACTAAGTCTACATTGGGTAGCTGGCTGGTAGGATGTTCAGCAAAGCCAGATTCAGCAGCAGCCATGATGGCAATTTGGCAACTACATTGAGCGATGTCTGCATATCGTTGAGCTTCTTGTAGATACCATTTACCTTGTTGGAAGGCTGCGATGACTAAGGGTGTACCGTCATCGGTTAAGATATGGTCTTCTAAAGCGTGGCACAGGGCAACTAAGGTATTTTTGTAGTAAACACCGAATCGAATTGGCCTGGTGGTGTGGCGATGAGCTGCTTCCAGCTGTTGTAGGATTGAACCTTCTAACATGGGATTTGGTAAAAATAACCGCAGAGGCACTGAGGAAGATAGAGGGAGAAATTCAGAATTCTGAATTTCTTCACATTTTAGTGTTTTCTAGGATACACCTGCTAACTGTTTTTCTTTCGTCTCTAATGGTGCTGTCAGTGCTGCTTCTAAGTCAGCACAACCCAGCTTTTCTTCTAAGATTTTCATGACTTCGCGCCCGAAGTCGTTGGGGTTTTGTTGCCAAGCTTGCAAGCAGACTTCGCCAAAGAATGAACCAAGGGGTTCGGGATTCCAGAGAAGTTTTTTGGCTGTCCACGGCATCAAACTCATTGGATCGTACCCTGGTTTGAGGATGCCTTCTTTGAAAGCATATTCTTCCAAATGGGTATGGGGTTGTAGTCCAATAAAGAAGATGGCAGGTTCGACTTTATAAGCACCAAAAATCCGTTCTAGTTCGCGGTGGTAAGCGATGGTTTGGCGGATGGTTTCGGGACGTTCGTCAATGACGTTAAAGGAGTAGTTGACGGAAACTAAGTCGTTGAAACCAGCGGCTTTTAAATCACGACAGTTTTGCAAGACGGTTCGTAGGTTGTACCCCATCCGCATTTTCCGCACAAGTTCTTGAGAACCACTGGTAATGCCGATTTCAAAGTAGTTCATCCCGGTTTTCGCCATCAAGTCACACAACTCTGGTGTCAAATTGTCGGCTCTGATATATGCTGCCCAATGGATGTCTGTCATACCAGAATCGACGATTTTTTGCAATAATTCTACCGCATCGGCGATAAATTTTTTCGCGGGGATGAATTGGGCATCGGTAAACCAGAAATTGCGAATGCCGCGATCGTATAATTGGCGGATCTCAGCAACGACTTCATCTGCTGGGTTGATGCGTACTTGTTTGCCTTCGACGACGGTGTAGACGCAATAACAACAGTTGTGAGGACAACCACGCTTAGTTTGTACACCTATATAAAAGTCTTGCTCTTGCAGGTAAAAGTTAAATTCCGGCCAAATGCTTTCTATATAGTCGTAGTTACAAGCGGTTTTTTCTATTGGAGTGGGTTGTTCGTGAATTAGCCGTTTTCGTGGTTGAGTTTCTCCGGCAACGTAACAGCGTTCATCTCGAAAATCTCTGCCACTTAAAAGTTTTTCCAGCAAGGTTTCGCCTTCACCTACAGAAATAATTGTCCCTTGGGGTAAGCTTTTACCTAATTGCTCGTAAAATACGCTGACTGCACCACCACCGACAACTACACGAGCATCAGAATTATATTTCTGGGCACGTTTCAAACCGCGTTTGATTAAGCTCTGGTTTTGCCACAACTCTACATAGTAGGCGATGAAGATTCGCAAACCGCCCAATCCGCCGCGTAGTTTCAATAGAGGATTTTTGGCGTAGTAAAATTCAAAAGCGTTTTGCAGTGGGTTGCCACCACGTCCGCCAACTGGGGCATAAATTTGAATATCCCGCCAAGAAAATACTAGTAGTGTCGGTTTAAATTCATCAATACAGCGATCCAGGGCCGAACTGTAATCTAAAGGTGGCACTGTTCCCAAATCAAAGATGCGCTGTTCAATATTAGGAAACTGCTTGTGGACATGATCGCTCAAGTAGACAACCCCAATAGGAAAGATGGGGTTACAAGGAAGGCGAACGTAAAGAATTCGATTTTCGATCATCTGTGTTTTAACTTCCATCTTGCCAATCTGTGGAGAAAGCGAGAGAAACATCCAGTCTTAAAGTGTGTGCTTGTTTTATATTGGTTTTATTTATCACAATTGTGCTTGACATTTAAGCAGATTATTGGTATAGACGAAGCTGCCGTTAGCAACTGCGGAAAACGCTAAAATTTCTATGCATAAAACATACATAGAATCTATAGAGAGCTTTATGAAGACATTTTTTCATATAGCTTTACCATAACATCGAGTTTATTCATTAAGCGATGATCCCAGGCGATTAATCTTGGGATAGATGAAACAGCAAAACTCACTTCCTCGCTATGCTAAAAGCAAGGGGATCGTTGTTATGTCAATTCCTTAACAATCTGCTTTAAGGAATTGAAAGTTTTATACCAAGAAAAAATATCAAAAACTTTTATTTTTAGTGTATAATTCCGAAAAAGGTGTGAAAAATTACAAAATTATCACAACTGAAAATATATCTTTAGACATAAATAATCTACAACGACTCAGTTGGTATTCGCAGTTACAGCAACTGGGGATCAGTGGGTGCTAGGCTTGGCTAGTGTAATGTAAAATTGTGGCGTAAAGCTCCTCAGCAGTTATGGCTCAAATATTAGATCCTCTACCACCCGAGCAATCGGGAAAAATTCTCTGCTGCTACATTAATGCCACGAGCAAAATACAGGTAGCTCGCATCTCCAATATTCCCAACTGGTATTTTGAAAGGGTTGTTTTCCCTGGACAACGTTTAGTTTTTGAAGCTCCGCGAAAAGGTCAAGTGGAGATTCATACAGGGATGATGGCAAGTGCAATTTTATCCGATAAGATTCCCTGCGATCGCCTGATGCTCGAAGAACCCAGTACTAATGAGTTTGATACAGACTCATCAGATGAAAAAGACCCTTTTAATACCAAACTAATGGTGCAGCAAATTAATACAAAAATCGGAGATACTACAAAACCCTTGCAAATTCTTGGTTTAGCATCGGTTGATTAAAAAAAAACAATTTTATTAAATTTAAGGGTTGCTAATTTAGCAACCCTTTTTGTTTACTTTTTGTTTATTATTTATTGGGTATGGAGCATTGATTATTCTCCTTGTCTCCCTCATTTCTGCCATCTCATCTACAATCATTCTTATGAATCTGCCTTCATTTCTTTGGTTGTGGAAAATAGCCGCCTGGTCAATGGGATTGTCCCTGCTGGCATATCTGATGTTAGCAATTACCGGCGTTTGGATGTTTCGAGCAAGAACTTCGCAGCAATTTCCTTTTATTACCCCATTTCTGGGCGGAAATAAAGGGGTGCGATCGCTCCACTATACAATGGGCATCAGCATGGTAAGTTTAGTGCTACTACTGCTAGCGATCGGTATTGTTGGCACTTGGGGGCACTTTGGTTCTTTAGGTCACTCATCACACTTAATCGCTGGATTAATAGTGGTAGCACTAGTTTTACTATCTGCTTTCAGTGCCACTCAAATTAGTGTCAGACGACCTTGGGCTAGACCCTTACACATCGGCGTAAATATTATTCTGTTTGTAGGATTTGCCTGGGTATCCCTTACTGGTTGGATTGTAGTACAAAAGTATTTACCGTGAACTACCACACATCAACTACCAGGGACATAGACCTACCCTACAATGAAGAAAAGCATTGTAATTGAGCCGTGACAGCAAACTCAGCCAATATCTCAACTTCTGTTTTTCGTTTGTCTCCTTTGATTCGGATAACGTTGCTGAGTCTATACATAGCACTAACAGTCCCATTACCATTTTTATCGCAGGTAACAGCTGCACCCGTACCTCCAGGCTTATTGTGGATAGGGATTGGCATCGGTTTAATTGCCTTGTATGCGGTATTAACTGAACAAGTAATGGTAGATGACGAGGGAATTCAGGTTACTTACCCCGCCTGGGTGCCTCGCTTTTTTCGTAAAGGCTGGTCTTTACCTTGGTCACAAGTCAAAGAGTTAAAACCTCGCAGCACTGGGCAAGGAGGGCTAGTTTATTACTTCCTTAGCCTGGATGGGAAAGCTTATTTACTACCGATGCGTGTAGCTGGATTTGCCCGTTTGGTGCAAATTGTCCAAGCAAAGACGAGCATTGACACCACAGATGTTCGCCCTTTAGCCCAGCCGTGGATGTACCTGATTTTACTAATATTCACTCTGCTGCTACTATTAGTCGATGGCTGGGCGATCACTACAGCCTTAACTAACAGACAATTAACTTAAAATTGGGCATGGGCATTGGTTATTTTTCCCCAGTCCCCAAGTCCGCACTCCCCATTCCCTACTCCCCTTGAATACAGCAAAAGCCACACTCAGGCTAGAGCAAGTTAATCTGTTTACAAAGCTGAAAACCCAACTTCCAGGCAATCAGCAAGGGTATCCCATATTGCGAGATATTGACTTGGAAGTATTTCAGGGCGAACGTATTGCCATTGTAGGATCAGTAGGCGCTGGTAAAACTTCGTTATTACACCTCCTCAACCGCCTAATTGAACCCACGAGTGGTAAGCTCTATCTAGAAAATCAAGAATATCGCCAAATTCCTGTCATCCAGCTACGGCAGATGCTTGTACTTGTATTGCAAGAATCAAAGCTGTTGGGGATGACAGTTGGGCAATCCTTGGCTTATCCTTTAGTTTTGCGTGGTTTGCCCAAACAGACAATTCAGCAACGAGTCAATCATTGGACAGACCAACTGCACATTCCCAATGAATGGTTAGGGCGAACAGAGGTGCAACTTTCTGCGGGACAACGACAACTAGTAGCGATCGCTCGTGCCTTAGTCATCCAGCCTAAAATATTATTATTAGATGAGCCAACCTCTGCCCTCGATTTTGGTACGGCTTCTCATCTAATGCAAGTCTTAACACAGTTGAGTCAAACTCATCAAACCACGATTCTGATGGTCAATCACCAACTGGAACTAGCCCAGATGTTTTGCACTCGGTTATTACACCTACAACAAGGTCATTTATTCGCAAATCAAACAGCCTCAGAGATAGACTGGATTGAATTACGAAAAAGCCTGATTCAAGCAGCAGCTCAAGACGATTTTGGATTTTAAAATTTGGATGAGACAGGAATCAGGAGTCGTTTTCTTACTCCCCCATGCCCCATGCCCCATGCCCCATGCCCCATGCCCCATGCCCCATGCCCCATTTACACTTGACTACTAGTAAGTGTTGAACGTTGATTATTAAATCTCTCTCTAGCTAACTTTGTTGTTTGTGACTGTGAAATATTGGTATTCAAAATTTCCATGTTAAAACGGTATCCAACATTGCGGATAGTTTGAATCAAATTGGGTTGCCGGGGATCGAGTTCAACCTTTTTCCGCAGCGATAAAACGTGAGTATCAATGGTACGAGGATTATCGATAGCGTCAGGCCAAGCACGACGCAGCAATTCCGATCTACTTAGAGGTACTCCCCCAGCTTGTGCCAAAACGTACAGCAAACTAAATTCCTGGGGCGTTAAGTCAATAAACTCCCCTTGAAAGCGGACACGACGCTGAACTAAATCGATTTGCAAAGTGCCATAATCCAAATAAGCTGGTGCAGTAGGTGTGCGCTTCCGGCGAATCAGTGCCTCTACCCGTGCCAAAAACTCTTGCATCCCAAAAGGTTTGCTCAGGTAATCATCTGCACCTGCCTTTAAACCTGCGACTATATCAGCTTCACTATTACGGGCAGATAGCATTAAGATTAGAGGCTGTTGCTGACGATGCAACCAACGACAAAACTCAATGCCATCACCATCAGGCAGGTCTGCATCTAAAACTACCAGTGTTGGTTGATGGCTTAAAAATACTTCCCTTGCTTGATAAATACTGGCAGCTTGATGCACGCGGTATTCCAGCTGTTGCAAGTGCCAACCCAACAACGACCTCAGATGGGGATTCCCCTCAATGATTTCTATACAAACCGAACCCACGGCGGCAAGACCCCTTAGCGTCTGATGACTTTCAAAGTAACAAGCCCATCTCTAAGGTTTTGTAGCCTTTGTTACTTCAACTGCTATTAGCTTTACATTTCCTCATAAAAAACGTGGCAATATCTTTAATTTATGCCTTACCGATAGGGGATTAGAAATATTATTAAATTTTTATTAAATTTCTCAGCAGTGTTGTTAGACGTATCAAAAATTCTTGTAGCTTAACATTCTGCTTTTAATGGGTGTAATGTGGGAATATCTATAACCAATCAGCTAAACGTTAATACAACAGCTTTTCAACCTGATCGTAAAAGTAGATTTCTCCGCAAAATTACTGCCCTCGTCCAGGAATATAACACCAATACAATTGGGCCATTGAATATGAAAATCAGACAAATAACTGAGCAGATAACTAGAATCGATGTTTTCTGGAATAGGATTAAAGTAGGTTGTAGCTGCTAGGGGTAGTACCCAAAGTAGATGTGTTGACTTTGAATTAATGCCAAAGTGAAATTACACTTCACTTTTTAGCGTGAATCATTTACAATTCTCATTCCAAAGAGATCAATACAGCAGTTATGCTCCAAGACACACAAACCATCCGCTATTACCAAAGACTCACCGATGCCTTCATCGAGTTATGGAATCGCGGTTATCGCACGGATGACATGCGGATGTATTTGGATGGATATCTAGCCGCACTACGACATAGCAACGTCATTGAACCTTTTCTGATTCATCGCCTAGAAGAGGAAGCCAGCCGCTTCTTGTACGATGGATCAAACTTTGCAGTGCCGCAACCACAGCCACAACCCGATTACTACTAAGTACCATTTACCTGGTCATTGATAGTAACCGTTAATTACCGCAGATAATTATAGCATATTATCTGTATTGGTCAACGGGTTGTCGTGGTGTGAAATTTTGGAGATATTGTATTGATTAAACGCATCCCCTCAGCCCTATATTGGTTTTGCCAATTAGACTGAGGGGATTGTTGTCTAGGAATGAATCAAGCCCAATGTACAGCTGTTTTCTTTTGCATAAGTAAAAAGCCACGGGTTATGAGGCAGAAGACAGGAGTTAGAAACATTTTTATATCTGATATGTGAGTCCTAGACTTTTTACCTCACTTACCTGCAAACTGCTGTAGATAAAGTATTTTTGTCAGAAACCGATTAAAAAACCCTTGAAAGGGGAAATAAATAGTATCTCTCCTTTCAAGGATATTAAAAACGGCACATTGCCTTGATTGCGAAACGCAAATTCAGCAGCATAGCCTTTAGCTTGGGTAAAGAGAGATTACGAAGCTAATGCTACTTCTACCTTTTCCTGCAATTCACCTTTTTGGTACAGTTCAATCAAAATGTCAGAACCGCCAAGGAATTCACCATTGATGTACACTTGGGGAATTGTCGGCCAGCTAGAGTATTCTTTAATACCTTGACGGATTTCCGGGTCTGAGAGAACGTCAACCGTCTCAAAGGGAACTCCCAAGGTATTGAGAATCTGCACAACGTTATTAGAGAAACCACATTGGGGCATTAACTTGTTTCCCTTCATGAAAACTAAAATCTTGTTTTCTTGTAGCAAGCTATCAATTTTGTCTTTGAGTTCTGGTGTCATGGTATTTGTGTTTCCTATGTTGGATTCAACAGTGAGAAGTGAGAAGTGAGGAGTCAAAATTCATAACTCCTAACTTCTGACTCTTATTTACGAAGCTGCTGTTGCTTGCCAAGCTTCGGGAGTGTATGTTTTCACCGCCAAGGCATGAATCGCTTCAGTTGACATAGCTTGACCCAACGCACCATAAACCAACTGGTGCTGTTGCACTAGTCCTTTACCTGCAAAATGCGATGAAACTACTGTCACCTGATAGTGGTCGCCGCCACCAGTCAAGTCTTGCACCTGAACCTGTGCGTCTGGCAGTCCCGCCTTGATCATTTCCTCAACCTGTTGCGGACTAATCATCGCAATTCCTGAAAAAACTTACTTTTCTATTATTAACAGATATAGAGCAAATGCCTGTGCCAACTTCAGGCTTTGGCAAGGCTGTAGATACACGCGCCTTTGAGGTGTATTTTTGAGAATGCTCAGGTTTTGGTTACGGCGGATAGCTCTATCCTAGCACTGGGGCGTTCCCAAGCAACTGGTTAGGGAGATGGGGATAGGGAAAAACAGGCAACAAAAATTTAATTTATTTTTTTGGGGATGAAGAGGATGAATTACCACCTTCTCTGGGATAGGGAGAATCAACAAAACCCAGCTCAAACAACTGTTTATAGGCTTTCTTGCCTAAATCCCGTGTCGGGTTTTGACTTTTAATTATTTGAACTAACAACGGTACAGCTAGTTCTGGCTGATTTTGTGCCCGATGTACCAATGCTAGCTGAAAGGTGGCTTCATCTCGCTTTTGGGCTGTTAATAGAGCTTTTTGACGCTGAGAATCAGAAACTCTGTTGTCAATTCCCGAAAAGCTAGAATTTAACTCTTGATAAAAATTAGATAGCTGATTATAAACTTGACGTGCTTCTTGCAGTTTCTTGGCAGCTAAGGTGTAGTTTTGAGCAGAAACAGCTTGTTCTGCATCTTTTACTAAGCGATCGCCACCTGCAATGCTCAAAAGGCTGTTACTTTCGGTTATAGGACGGAGGTTATTAGGATCGTTGGGGTCAATGGGTTGTGGTTGGCTGGTAGTGCCTGGTGACTGTGATACCTGAGCATTCACAGGTGATAGCAGGCTGAGGACTGCTATAACTGATAAAACAGTACGGTGCATCAAGGTAACAGCGACAGCAGTGTTCATGGGATCAATTAGTGCGACAACTATATAAAAGAGTTATGGAAACTTCGGGTATCTTAACTCTGTTTTGGTCTTGGACAAAGCAAAGTTACATCCTAAGTATCTCTGATTTAGACTAAAAATCAGTTTAATAGAGTTCCCATTACCCCTGTATACCAACTAACTTATATATGCTGTGATCGGCGATACCTAAGCTGGAGTGCGTCACCATCTGTCTGAGTACCTACTTTTCTCCCCAATAATTATCTCAGCTTAACTGGGATATTTGGCAGGAGAATTTTCCCAAGGCACTGCTTGAAGTATTTGTGTAGGCGTAGCCCGCCGTAGGCATCGCACCAAACTAGTTCAGAATAGCGATCTCTTCAGTCGGCGCTTCCCAACTTTTATTTAACTGTCTGACCAAATGTGAAAATATTTATCATCCAGCAATTTAGTAGTTTGCAGACAATTAATTTAGCTATTGGTTCGAAAAAATGCCAATTTGGCTGAATATATTATCAATAGAGGGTAATTTATATATATACATCCTCAAAGGTTGCAAAATACTACTAATCTTTTCTGACTTACTCCGGATGAATATAGCAGTTAGCAATTAGTGTCAAATATTGAAAAGTTGCAGTTTCCGAATTATGCACGGTCAATGATTAAGAGGTAATCTTGATGTTTGACTACATCAAGAATTAGTAATTTCTGCAAATGCGTGATTAGTAACTTTTGTTTCTTGATGGCTCAATTGTTGCAGTGCCTTTGCTAAATCAGTTGTGATGCTTTTTGCATCTTGTTTTATACAGCCATTCATATAATCGGCGACTCTGATTGGGGAGCCAATGTCAATACTTACATCTGTACCCCAATTGGGATAAGGTTGGCTGTAGTTAATGCCTATGGGTATAATTTTTACTCCCAGCCCGGAATGACTAGATTCAGCACTCAAAGCAAGACGACCAATTCCCGGTTTCAACTGATGAACTTGGCCATCACGAAAAATGTTGCCTTCTGGAAAGATTACCAGGGTTTTTTGCTGCTGAAGTAGCTCTACTCCATGTCGTAGCGTGCGGATTGACGGATGCTTAGAATTTACAGGAAACCCCCCTAAACGTCGAACAAACCAGCCTTGTAAACCTTGGCATTCGTCAATAGTCACCATGAATCGCAAGTCTTGCTTTCTCAGACAAGCGGTAGCGTAGGGTACAAGCAAGGCATCCCAACGCGCCCGATGTGTAGGTGCAAGGATCACAGGCCCAGTTGTAGGGATATTTTTTTGTCCGGTTATTCTAATTTGTCCAAAGAATAATGGTAATAGGCAGTGACGCCCTAATAAATATGCCAGGGGACTTAACCAAGGAGAAACCCTTGAGGTAGTACTATCTACCGGAGGATTTGCTGGGATGTGCTGGCAGGTATCGGATGAAGAGTAAAATTCCATCATGACGGATGCAGCTGATTGACGGGTAAAATTTAACGAAAAGTCTGATTAGTTACACCGTAGATTCTCTTGCGTGACTTGTCTGGTACTAGATGGACAGTTTTACCTCTGTCCGTTAGTTTACCTTACGTCGCCTAGTAGCAAACCAAGACTGTAATTGTCGACGACAAGCTGACTCTAGAATGCCTCCGATTACTTGGAGACGGTGATTAGAAGCAGCACTATCGGGTATGTTAATAACTGTACGAATTGCGCCAGTTTTTGTATCGTCTACTCCATATACCAGTAGTCCTAGTCGTGATTGGACGATTGCACCTGCACACATCGGGCAAGGTTCGAGAGTTACATAAAGGGTGCATTCATTAAGATGCCAATTTTGTAAAGTTGTTGCAGCTGTCTTGATAGCGAGAATTTCCGCATGAGCGGTAGGGTCTTTGTCGCGCTCTTTTCTGTTTTCTCCTTGTGCTAGCAATTTGCCTGTTGAATCAATGATAACAGCACCTACAGGGATTTCACCTGCTTCACCTGCTGTTTTTGCTAATTCTAGGGCATAATTCATCCATTGTTGATGTATAAGATATTCCGTATACTTAGTTAGCATCTTCTTATCAATTCGATATTCCTTGCCCTAAAGATGGGCAAAATTGTGCTACACTTTTCTGGCACTTTGTCAAGCTAGTAATGAAAAATTTGGTAGTAAGGATTTTAGTACTCAGAAAATAAGGACTAAAGTCCTTACTACGAACTTGCTTACCGAGCAATTTAAAATCCAAAATAGCCCAACATTGCATCACCAAAGAAATTGTTGGGGGCTAATTTGATTTCTAAATAGCGGCTTGGGCTAAAAGGGGATCGAGTTGACTTTGTGTGTCTAGCTGATATAGGTCATCGCAGCCGCCAATATGCTGGTTATTAATAAAAATTTGTGGTACGCTACGGCGGCCGTTAGCGCGTTCTGCCATTTTAGCTCTGGCTGCTTCGTCGCCGTCGATTTTGTATTCAGTAAAATTTACACCTTTCCACCACAGCAATATTTTGGCACGAATGCAGTAAGGACAAGTTTGCCAGGTGTAAAGTTCGACGTTGGCTTTGACTCGCTCTGGATGGCGATTTAAAAGGGGATTAAGAAATTCCAGCATATTTTTTTAAGCAAGGTTTTAACTATGTCTCTAGCCTAGATCATTGCTTACCGCATCGGCGCTGGAACCCACTTTTGGAAACTCTCTAAATGATTCCAGTAAGCCAAATATCCAGTCAATGCCCAAATTAGAGCGGCTACTATCAGCACTGCTACGCCAATTAGCCGCCAAGTTCGGTTGGTTTTCCAATAAAGAGTTGGTGCTGCAAAAATACCACCTAATCCAGTTAAAATAAAGCCGATTCCCGATAAAAGCGGTTGCTTTGTCAAATTCAAGTTGATGATACGAATACCCACTACGATCGCAACTGCACCAGCAAAGAAGGCGTAAATTGCTATTGTCAATAAATCCCAATTTTGAGCCAGGGCGATCGCAGCTGCAATAAACAAGATTCCAAATAGGACACTCGTCTCACCGAAGGCAATGTTAAAGCTGCCCATTACTGGCCAGGTGAAGCTCATGTGTAAACCAGTCGTGAGTGCGATCGCACCTGTAATTCCAAACCCCGGAATCCACTGTCTTTGATTAGAATTATCTATACCACGATACACATAGTCAGCCAGTAGAAATAACCCAGCTACCATGTTGATTAACATGAGGGTGATGTAGTCGATAAACACGATTAACCTCTGAATTTGACAAGTTATTTACTCTGCGCCTCGTTCTTTATTTTTTAGTGAATTTACCAGCTTTTTAATTTATTATTTTATACCTAAAGATAGATACTAAAGAAAAGCAATGTTCTAGATATAGACTGTTACCGATTTGTGCAAGTTTTTAACTTAGTTACGTGTGAACACGTTTTATACTGGAGTAGTTACGAGTAAAAAATTAGGATGTGTTAACTGGCACTTTTCTAACGATTTAGCAGTAAAACTTAACTTTCTTCCACGTGTATCCGCCCTTTGGTAGACTTGAAAACTGAAATAGGCAGATGAAACGACGCAAATTCAAGCAGCTGAGAGGGCAAACTCTGTGGAAAATACACTTGGGTTAGAGATTATTGAAGTAGTAGAGCAAGCCGCAATCGCATCTGCAAAGTGGATGGGTAAAGGCGAAAAAAACATCGCTGACCAGGTAGCTGTGGAAGCTATGCGGGAGCGGATGAATAAAATCCACATGCGCGGTCGCATTGTGATTGGGGAAGGCGAACGTGACGACGCGCCTATGCTATACATCGGGGAAGAAGTTGGTATCTGTACCCAACCAAATGCCGAAAGTGTCTGTAACCCTGATGAATTAATTGAAATTGATATCGCCGTTGATCCCTGTGAAGGCACCAACTTGGTAGCTTATGGACAACCTGGTTCGATGGCTGTCTTGGCAATTTCTGAAAAGGGTGGATTATTTGCTGCTCCTGACTTTTACATGAAGAAGTTAGCAGCACCTCCCGCAGCTAAGGGCAAGGTAGATATCAACAAGTCAGCCACGGAAAACCTGAAGATTCTCTCTGAGGTTTTAGACCGGGGTATTGAAGAACTTGTTGTGGTAGTAATGAAGCGCGAACGCCACAACGATTTAATTAAGGAAATTCGTGAGGCTGGAGCGAGAGTTGCCCTAATTTCAGACGGTGATGTGGGTGCAGCTATAAGCTGCGGTTTTGCTGGAACCAATATCCACGCTCTGATGGGTATCGGTGCTGCTCCTGAAGGCGTAATCTCAGCAGCAGCAATGCGTGCTTTGGGTGGACACTTCCAAGGTCAACTGATCTACGATCCAGCTATAGTCAAAACAGGTCTGATTGGAGAAAGCAGAGAAGCCAACATCGATCGCTTAAAGTCTATGAATATTAATGACCCCGATAAGGTCTATGATGCTCATGAACTAGCATCTGGTAAAACTATTCTGTTCGCGGCTAGCGGCATTACCAGTGGTAATCTCATGCAAGGTGTACGTTTCTTCAAAGACGGGGCAAGAACTCAAAGCTTGGTAATTTCCAACCAGTCGAAAACTGCTCGATTTGTTGATACAATTCACTTGTTTGGTGAACCAAAAGTTCTCCAACTGAACTAATTTTTAGGGAATGGGGAATGGTAAAAGTAGAGGTAAAGCATTTGGAAAGAAATGTTTCTATAAAAGGGAAAAATCATCACCAAAAAGCTTTACCTTTATAGTAGTTAGTAGTTAGTAGTTAGTGATTAATGATTGGTTGGAAAACTATCAACCAATAAACAAAAATTCCCCATTCCCTATTCTCACTTAATGCCAGATTGCCAACTACCAACTAGTAACTACAATTTAGCAAATGAATATAGCAGTGGTGGGGTTAAGCCATAAAACAGCCCCAGTAGAAGTCCGGGAAAAACTGAGCATTCCAGAACCACAAATTGAAAGTGCGATCGCTCAACTGGCCAGCTATCCCCATATTGACGAAGTTGCAATTCTTAGCACTTGTAACCGCCTGGAAATTTACATTGTCACCAGTGAAGCAGACCAAGGTATTCGGGAAGTAACGCAGTTTCTTGCGGAATACAGTAAATTGCCCGTGATTTCTCTGCGACAACACTTGTTTATGTTGCTCCATGATGATGCCGTGATGCACGTGATGCGGGTAGCAGGTGGTTTAGATAGTCTGGTACTTGGAGAAGGTCAAATTCTGGCTCAGGTGAAGACTACTCACAAACTGGGACAGCAATATAGCGGTATAAAAACCATTTTGAATCGATTATTTAAACAAGCGCTGACAGCTGGGAAGCGGGTTCGCACTGAAACAAGTATTGGTACTGGGGCTGTCTCGATCAGTTCGGCAGCTGTGGAATTAGCACAGATAAAAGTGGCAAATTTGGCAGCTTGCCGAGTGGTAATTTTGGGTGCTGGCAAAATGTCACGGCTGCTGGTGCAACACCTCATTTCTAAAGGTGCTGTTGAAATTAGTATTGTAAATCGCTCTCGCGATCGCGCCTTAGAATTAACAAAGCAATTCCCTCAACAACCGATCAATATTCATCCGCTATCGGAAATGATGAACGTAATTGCCGATAGTGATTTGGTGTTTACAAGTACTTCGGCAACAGAGCCAATACTTGACCGTGCCAAATTAGAAATGGTTTTAGAAGTTCAGCGCTCTCTAATGTTATTTGATATTTCTGTGCCGCGTAATGTTCATGCGGATGTAAATGAATTGGAAAACGTGCACGCGTTTAATGTGGATGATTTGAAGGCTGTAGTAGCGCAAAACTACGAAAGCCGTCGGAAGATTGCACAAGAAGCTGAGAAACTTTTAGAGGAAGAAGTAGAAGCCTTTGATATTTGGTGGCGCAGTTTAGAAACTGTTAGCACTATTAGCTGTCTGCGAAATAAAGTCGAAACCATCCGCGAACAAGAATTAGAAAAAGCTTTGTCGAGATTGGGTTCGGAATTTGCCGATAAACATCAAGAGGTGATTGAAGCATTAACACGGGGAATTGTCAATAAAATTTTACATGACCCGATGGTGCAATTGCGATCGCAGCAAGATGTGGAAGCTAGACGGCGCTGTATGCAAACTCTGCAAATGCTGTTCAACCTAGATGCAGAGGAACAGTTTAGTTAAATTAAACAACAAGAACCCCGACTTTTGGTGAGAAGTTGGGGTTCTGAGCCAACCAGTTTTAAATTAGATATACTTCTAATTAGATAGACATCTAATTAGAAGTTAGTTATGCAACCAGAGCAATTTAACATCTTACTGCGCTTTTTCAAGGCATTAGCGGATGATAGCCGATTGAAGATTGTAGGTATCCTGGCGAATCAGGAGTGCAGCGTCGAAGAATTGGCGGTGCTACTGCAACTCAAGGAACCGACGGTATCTCATCATTTAGCGAAACTTAAAGAGCTAAATTTGGTGACAATGCGTCCTGAAGGAAATAGCCGCCTGTACCAGTTGGATAGTGAGGCTTTGCAAAGCATTAGTAAGGAAATTTTCACACCTGAGAAAATGGCATCCTTGATAGAGGATGTGGATACTGAGGCTTGGGAAAGCAAAGTGTTGAAAAACTATTTCGAGGGCGATCGCCTCAAAGAAATTCCTGCTAGTCGCAAAAAGCGCTTAGTAATTCTCAAATGGTTAGCAAACCAGTTTGATGTAGGAGTCAACTACCCTGAATGCCTAGTAAATGATATTCTCAAACGCTACCATATTGACTGCGCCACCCTGCGACGGGAGTTGATTGCTTGCCAGTTAATGCAGCGAGAAAATGGGATTTATTGGCGTACAACATAGATATGAAAGATGAATAAACCGCACAATCATAGGTTGTATTTTTATGCAGTTAGAAACACAAAAATTCTATTACACACCTGAAGAATATTTAGAAATTGAAGAAAAGGCAGAATATAAAAGCGAATACCGTGATGGAGAAATTGTACCGATGACGGGTGGCACTACAAATCATAATAAAATTGCTTTGAATTTAGCTGCATCCTTAAAAATTGCTTTAAGGCGTAAAAATTATGATGTTTATATTGGTGATGTGCGTTTGTGGATACCCCGTTATCGGCAGCATACATATCCTGATGTGATGGTGATTGAGGGACAACCTACTTATACGGGAACCAGCACAACAACGGTTATGAACCCGATGTTAATTGCTGAAGTTTTATCTAAATCGACTAAAAATTATGACCAAGGCGATAAGTTTCTTTATTATCGCTCTATTCCAGAATTCAAGGAATATATTTTAATTGACCAATATCAGTATCATGTGATGCAGTATGTAAAAACTGCGGAAAGTCAATGGTCATTTACTGAACTTGAACACGAATCGGCAACTTTATCACTGCAAACGGTTGATTTTCAAATTGATTTGCGTGACCTTTACGAACAAGTCAATTTTGCAGAAAATAACGAAGATTGAAAAATCAACCTCCAATTCACCCCAGCAGATGTTTCATCCAACAAAATTAACTTGAGATTGTTTAGCGAGTAGCTACCAAACTCCTTCACTCAATTTGTGTTTCTTCCTCCGTAAATATAGGAGGCCACAATTCAGTAATAGGCAATTCCCAACCCGGAAAAAGTTCTGTTATGGTTAAAATATCGCCATTTTCTAAAACTCTCGCTTCGCCTGTAGAGCGATAAAGTTCAGTTTTACTTTGAACAAGTAACAGTATTTATGTACTTTTATTTGTCCAAAGTCCGCTCGCTAAATACATTGCATAAACAGAAAGTCAATCACACTCTATTTTCCCAAATAAGCTTCTAGAACTTTGGGATTAGTTTGAATTTCTGCTGGCGTACCATCAGCTAAATTCTGCCCTTCAGCAAGCACCCAAACACGATCGCACAAGGACATAACCACATCCATATTATGTTCAATAATCAGAAAGGTCATTCCGTCTTGACGGTTCCAAGTGATAATGCGATCGCAAATATCATCAATCAGTTTCGGATTCACCCCAGCAGCTGGTTCATCCAACAAAATTAACTTAGGATTAGTCATCAGCGCCCGTCCCATTTCTAGCAGCTTGCGTTGTCCACCAGATAAGCAACCAGCGTAATCGTGTGCTTTTTTTACCAAGCCCACTGATTCTAATAAGTACATTGCTCGCTCTTGCAGTTGCTTTTCTTCCTTAGCGACAATGTGCGGTTGCAACTGCACCTGCCAAAAATTTTCACCTGTTTGTTTTTGCGCCGCTAGCAGCATATTTTCTAACACCGACAACCGCGAGAGAGTCCGTGCAACCTGAAAGGTGCGTATTACTCCCTGCTGGGCGATTTGATATGGTTGCAAATTGTGAATCGGTTCGCCGTCAAAAATCACTCGTCCTTTATCGGGACGAATGAAGTTCGAGAGTAAGTTAAATAAAGTAGTTTTACCAGCACCATTGGGGCCAATCAAGCCCGTAATGCTGCCTTTAGCAACTTCGATTCTGGCCTCATTAACTGCTTTGACACCACCAAAGCTTTTAGAAAGTCCAGTGGCTGCCAGAAGGGGAAGTGGGGATGAATAGTTATTTACCAAGGGTGAGTTCCTCTTTTTTCCCTAAGATACCTTGAGGACGCCAAATCATCAGTACCATCAAAATTAGTCCGATTACCATGATGCGAAATGCGCCCAAACGTGCTTCATCAAGGGAAACGATTCTGGGTAAGACTTCTCGCGTCAGCGCATCGTAAGCAAAGAAAATTACCGCACCTACAATTGTGCCAACATTATTCCCAGAACCGCCTAAAATCACCATAATCCAAGTGTCAAAGGTGATCTGCGGTTGAAAATTATCGGGGTAAATGGCGCTGAGTTGCCAAGCGAAGAAAGCACCAGCGATACCTGCGATCGCACCTCCAAGCATGAGAGATTGTAATTTATACCAAAATACATTTTTTCCCAGCGCTTTGGGAATTTCTTCATCTTCACGGATGGCTTTGAGAATTCTACCCCAAGGCGATCGCACCAAAATTTCTAACCGCCAGTATACAAATGCTAAAACCAGCAGTAACACCAGCATTAAACCCGCTTTTGGGTTGTAGTTATACAGTCCGATTACCCCAGAAATATAAATCGCTGCCGCCAAAAGTGCTAACACAATTCCCACACCCAAGCGGGATATAAATTCTTGCTTGCTAGTCGTCCTTTTGCCTAAATCAGTAGTCCGAGATATTTGAGTGGTACGAATCCATCGCCACAATGTAAAGAAAGTTACAGCAGCCAGGAGCGTTAAAAGCGCAATCATTATTAATCTGACAAACAAACTTGGTTCTGTGGATAGGGGTATGGGATAACTTTGTACACCAAACGCCCCAGAAATCCAAGTATCACCCACAGGTAATTCCTGATTGTTTACCACCAAACGAATTAATTCGCCCGTGCCAATGGTGACAATTCCTAGATAATCTTCTCGTAAGCGGAGAGTGACAAAACCAATTATCAAACCCAATAAGGCGGCGACAATTGCCCCAGCCAGTGCCGATATAAGTAGAGGTACGCCCTTTAAGCTTAACAATACCGTTGTATATGCTCCCAGAGTCATGAAAGCAATATGACCAAAGTTAATTAATCCTGTAAAGCCCCACTGTAAATTCAGTCCTAGTGCGAATAGAGCAAAAAGTGCTGTAGAAATTGCTAAGAAAATGAGATAGTCAACCATATTAAATTATTTGGGAATTGGGAATTGGGAATTGGGAATTGGGAATTGGGCATTGGGAATTGGGAATTGGGAATTGGGCATGGGAAAGAGGACTTGGGGACAAGGAGAAAGACTTGTTATAAGTTCTAAACTTTTGTCACCTTGTCCCCCTTGTGCCCCTTTGCCCTCCTCGCCGGGCGAATAAATTTTAGCGTAGCTTGAGCGTAGCTAATTTTATGGGAATACTATTTATTGTTGGTGTTTGGTTGTAGGGAATAATTAACGTATGAATTTGCTGCGACTTAGAATGCATCACTTAATCGAGCAGTTAGGCGATGACGATTTGCAAGATATTTGGAACGTTCTCGAAGCTTTACATTATGACTTTTATATGCTTAAAGCCATACAAAAAGTCAAGCGATCGCAGCAACCGTGGGATATTTTAACCCACGAAGAAGCGGTAAGACTGTTGATGTTTTTCTGATTCAGCAGCGCTTTTGAGCTAGTGACAGTGGCCCCTCAAGTTTTGGTGAAGGTAACGCCCAGTGAGTCTGGAAATGCGCTATGCCAGGTCTTTTTTGCTAGACCTGAAGAATTTAGAACCTGCCGCCTACGAGCGGGTGCATGATTTTGTTTTTATTGAGTTAGCCCAAAAGTGGCAACTGAGTGATCTAAAAGAACTGCGACAGCTTGATAATGAAGGCATTTTTCACCGCTTCACCCTGGATAATTACCTGATTGGTATAGAAATTAGGGGTGAAATTGTGAAATTTCTGCGTGTCATCCCTATGCCAGATGTTTAAAGTCAAGAGTCAATCAATTTTGGATTTTGGAATTGCGGATTTTGGATTTGTTCCACCCACGTTCGCTTTCTTGGCACGTTCGCGGTAGCGTCTGGTAAAGAAGTGCGGGGCATCAACCGAAATAATTTTTAATCTAAAATCTAAAATCTAAAATCTAAAATTGGCACGGTCAAGGGAACACTTAAAACTGTAAACTGTATAAGGCTAGGCAGGGATCGCTATAACCTTACATTAAACTGGTTTTTGAAATAACACTTTATTTGAGATTTCCCTATGGATGCTAGGGCACTTTGGCAAAGATACCAAAACTGGTTATATTTCCACGAGGGATTGGGACTGTACTTAGACATAAGTCGGATGCGGTTCGATGATGCCTTCGTGGATTCGTTGCGGCCGAAGTTTGACAAGGCGTTTGCGGATATGGCTCAACTAGAGAAGGGTGCGATCGCAAATCCCGACGAGAACCGCATGGTTGGACATTACTGGCTGCGAAATCCTGATTTAGCGCCAGCTCCAGAACTTACACAAGAAATAGTCCAAACCCTAGAACTAATCGAAGCCTTTGCGGAAAAAGTCCAAACAGGTGCTATTCATCCTCCCAGAGCAAGCCGCTTCACGGATATTATCTCCATCGGCATTGGTGGTTCCGCTCTCGGCCCCCAATTTGTCGCGGAAGCTCTCGCTCCTGATTTCCCACCCCTGAAACTTCACTTTATCGATAACAACGATCCCGCAGGTATCGATCGCGTTCTCAATCATCTACGGAATAGCCTCGCCAGCACTTTGGTTTTGGTGATCTCCAAATCTGGGGGAACGCCAGAACCTCGCAACGGCATGATTGAAGTTAAAAAAGCCTACGCCGGACACAATTTGGAATTTGCTCAATATGCGGTAGCAATTACCAGCGTTGATAGCAACCTCGATAAGCTGGCCAAAGATGAAGGCTGGTTGGCGAGATTTCCGATGTATGACTGGGTAGGAGGACGCACCTCAGAAATGTCTGCTGTAGGGCTAGTACCAGCGGCATTACAGGGCATTGATGTCCGTGCTATCCTAGATGGCGCAAAAGAGATGGATGACGCTACCCGCGTCCCAGATGTGAAAAATAACCCAGCAGCCTTGCTTGCTTTGTCTTGGTACTTTGCAGGTAATGGAAAGGGCGAAAAAGATATGGTTGTCCTACCTTACAAGGACAGCTTATTTTTATTCAGTCGCTATTTGCAACAGCTGGTGATGGAATCCTTGGGTAAGGAAAAAGACTTAGATGGCAACGTTGTCCATCAAGGTATCGCCGTCTACGGCAACAAAGGCTCAACAGATCAACACGCTTATGTCCAGCAGTTACGCGAGGGTGTAGCGAATTTCTTTGCTACCTTCATCGAAGTGTTGGAAGATCGTCAAGGTCCATCCACTGAAATAGATCCAGGAGTTACATCAGGCGATTATCTTTCCGGTTTTCTCCAAGGAACCCGACAAGCGCTTTATGAAAATCACCGCGATTCGATTACAGTCACGATTCCCCAAGTTAATCCCCGAACTGTAGGGGCATTAATTGCTTTGTATGAACGTGCTGTTGGTTTATATGCTAGTTTGGTCAACGTCAACGCCTACCATCAACCAGGAGTAGAAGCTGGCAAAAAAGCTGCCGCCTCCATTCTTGATTTGCAAACACGAGTGGTAGCAGTGCTACAAAAAGAAAAAACTCCCCTTTCTCTTGACGAACTCGCCGAGAAGGCAGGCGCATCAGACCAAGTTGAGGCAATTTACAAGATTTTGCGTCACATCCATGCCAATCAGCGGGGTGTCGTTTTACAAGGCGATCTTCAGAAACCCGGTAGTTTGACCGTTTCTGCTAGCTGATAGCTTTAGTCTAAATTCTCACATTTTGTCCAGAATTGTTGTTGAGACAACAATTTTTTATTGTGAAGCATCCTAAATAGAAGATATATCTTCTGTCTAGGATGCTTCACTGTATGTATAGTTCGTAATTCGTAATGACGCTCTCTACGAGACGCTAAAAGCGTAGCTTGCTTCTCTGTAAGAGTACGCGGACTCGCTACCGCTGCGCTAACGTAATTCGTAATTAAGTTTCATAACTCAATACTGTTGAGTTAAGTATTGCTTTCTTCTCTTCCTTTGCCTAACTACGAATTATTTTAATTATGAATTGCCATCAGGCGTTGATTAAAGTAACTCTTGGGTAAGAAACAGCGATCGGGTAAAAAAGGATTGTTGAGATTTTGACATAAGAAAGTACTGGGTTTATCCCGATGACAAAATGGTGGCACAATTCCCCAGTGTTCTGCTAACCAAATCCAGTATCCTGTTTCAATTCTGCCATAGCTTGATACTGTGAGAATCTCTCCAACGCTGTTGTTAATAGATACTAAATTTGATGATGATTTGATGTCAATTAGCAGCCAAGCTAACTCATCTACAGAAAAGTAATAGCCATTTTCGGCAGCGATGTCGATGAACTGCTGTGGCTCTTTAGCTATTAGTAATTTTTCTTTGAGAGATGGCGTTTTTTGTGCAAAATCAAAAAGATCCCAAATCTGTCTTCTCGTAACTAGAAACCAGCCAAGTTCTTCTGCGGTCAAATTATAACCGTTTTCTCTTGCTAACTTAAGAAACGGTTCAAGGCTATCGGTTTCTGCTAGTTGACTTTTTAACTGGAAAGTTTGCTCTACTAATGACAAGAAATCAATATTTTTTTGCCATGTAACTTTGTCAAAGTTTTTGTTAACTTTGATTTTTTCTTTCCAATAAATGTATTTATCTTCTTTAAGAAAGAAATTCCAAATTTGATAATACATGGGTCATCTTGCCTAAGTTTTCAACTTGTTAGAGGTTTGTGATTAATGAACACCAGTGTAGTAAGTATAATGTATTTATTCGACAGTAATAGAGCATTATCTAATGTAAATGAAGTTACACAGTGGTTAAGTGTAAATTTTTAGTAAAGTTTATCACTATAAATAATATTTACTGAGATAAAGATAAAAGATTGCGATGCTTTCAGGTGGGCTGTGCCTAAGATTATTATTGCTTCTCATAAAATAAAATTAAGTCAATAGATAGTATTAATTATTCATGAAGGAATTAACTGTAAAGCAATCTGCACTTTAGTTATTTTGAAACGAAGTGCATACTACTACGGAGAAGAAAGCTGCGTATAGCGTCTTATAGAGAAGTTAAAAGAAAAAATAAAAGTACTTTTAAAGACTATAAACTTCAGTATAATTATCTAGTTCATCAAAGCGATCGCCTGTATCTTCCTGTAAACTAAAGTTAAAGTGATCGCCTTTATATTTCTGTAAAATAAAGTTAAGACAGCATTAACAAATAGGGCTAATTACTATGGCTGAATCAACTGCAAAACAACCTGCACGTCGAGGCAGAATCTTTCCAGAACGAATTTTACCACCAGAAGAACTTGCTAGACGCAAAGCTGAAGATGAGGCATTTTATCAGCGCTGTCGGGAAATTTTTGAGCGTGTACGTCCCGATTTGATTAAGGAGCACTATGGCTGGTATATTGCAGTAGAGCCAAATAGTGGTGATTACTTAATTGATGTGGATAAAATGCAAGCTCATAAAAAATCCCTTGAAAAATACTCAAATAGTAGACATTGTGTATTCTGTTTAAATGAAACAGGAACAACTGGCACAATATGATTCAAGGGGATTTTGGAGATAATGGGCAACTATTTTTTGAAATTGATTTGATTACATCTGATGGATTAGATTTGCCTGTAGATGCTATGTTGGATACTGGTTTTACAGGCTTTATGGCTATTAACAAACAAGATTTAGAGGGTCTAGACTGGTTTTATATCGGTGAGGAATCTTTACGAGCTGCTAAGGGAGAATCAAGATTTGATATTTATTTAGGCAAGGTGATATTAAACGAACAAGAGTATGAAATTAACGTTTATGTGGGCAATGAAATTACGGAAGTATTGTTAGGCTCAGAATGGCTAAAAATTCTGCCGTTGGTGGTGAATTATCAGGCTGGTATATTAACTTTAGGATAACTGCGATCGCAGTTATTTTTAAATGAATAGCAGATACCCAGATAAAGCATAAGTAAAAAAATTTACTATATTTAGTTAATAGGTAAATCTCGGAGAAAGTAAAAGCGATCGCTATTCAAATTCTTTGAATTTAAATATTGTTACAATAAGGTTAAATCTGTCAATAAATAGGAATATAAATCATGAATATCCAAATTAAACCTGAACTTGAGCAAATTATCCAAGCGCAAATTGCTACAGGTAGATATGCGAATCCTGAAGAAGTTATTAGTAAAGCATTGAAGTTGCTATTAGAGTGGGAAAAAGGTTATCAGCAATGGGTTGAAGAAACACGCGACAAAGTTGAGGTTGCTATCGATCAACTGGATAGAGGGGAAGGGATTGATGGGAAAGTTGTAGTTGAACAATTGCGAGAAAAACTGCGTAAAGCAAGAGAATTACAAGGATGAAGCAACATATCATCTCTCCAAAAGCCAGTCAAGATTTATCAGAAATTATTGATTATTTTGTCAAGATAAATATTGATGCTGGGGAGGATTTTATTAATAAGTTTGAGAAAAAGTGTAAATATTTAGCTAATTTTCCCAAGATGGGACGTAGCTACGGAAATATTAAACCTGATTTGCGCGGTGTTCCTTTGGATAATTATATTGTTCTTTATCGACTTATAAATAATGGAATTGAAATTGTCCGTGTAGTTAGTGGTTATCAAAATTTGGAATCTTTATTTGCAGAATCAGATGAGTAAGTTGATATTTGAGTTTATTGCTAATTATCTCCTAGCTTATTTTAGATTCGTTAATCAATCACTCAGAAAGTAAAAGCGATAACTATGGCTGGCTACGCCTACGCACTTCAGTTATTTTGAAACGAGCCGCCTTCGCGCAGCGTCTCGGAGAGAAGACGCAGAAAACGCAGAGAGAAGAAAAGAGATAGATTTTACTATCTTTAGTTAATAAGTAAATTGCGGAGAAAGTAAAAGCGATCGCTCTTCCAATCACTACCCTTAATTCGCCCTAAGTAGCCTGTTAAGGGTGAGGAAAGTTCTATCAGTAAATCGTGAACTGCTTCATCATTTAGCTTGGGGTTATGAGTGGTATTGGCATTATAATGAACACGAGTTTCTGTAACTGTGAAACCTTGATGTGTAGCTTTTGAACTTTGGTTATCTTGTTCAGAGAGTTCTTTGACTACTGTGATAATCTGCGATCGCAGACTCATCTCTTTATAAACTTGGTCAATATATTTTTCTACTTCCTCATCAGATTGACCTGCTTTTAAATATTCTTTTAGCTTAAATAAGTCTATTGAGTTACGATGGTTGCTTTGCAATTTAACTAACTTCTCAAGCGTTTCTGGATTAATGATAGCCATATTGTGTACTTTTGCAGCGTCCTGTAGTTGGGTTGTTGCTTGACCAGGGCCGATAATTAATTTAGTGGCTTGATTAAAAAGGTCTGGTCGGCGTAGTGTTCCCAAATTCAACAGTTGCACTGCGGTAGGATTGGGAATTTTTTTACCTGCTTTACACTCACCAAAAAGCGGATATGGTTTAGAACAAAATAAATCTAAACCACCAGCACCGCCTTTGTGAGCATAGTCAATCGTAAATCCTAGAAACTCTAAGCTATCACGCACTATATTTTCAAAATCTGTCCCAGCTTGATAATTATTTTTCCACTCATCTTCTTGTTTGCTACGATTACCCAATGCTGCAATATTATTTATCCAAGCTAAATCTGGATCGGGTTGCTTAATTAGCTTTTCACTACTCCAACCTAAGAATACCTTCATATCGTCATCTAATTGTTTAGCTGCTGGTTGGCTAATGCTTAGGGATGCGATCGCACTCTGCAATTCTTCCAATTCATGATACAGCGAGGGTTCTAGCTTTTCTAATTGGTGTTTGCGTTGGGCGAAGGTGCGATCGTTTAATATAGGTGTTGCTTCCGAAACCGTTAGAGAATTAGGTAAACTAACAAATTTTCCTAGCTTTTCCTGAATGTTGGGATTAACTGATATTTCTTGTAACTGAGGTAACTGATAGACGCGCAAGTAAGCCAGGAAAAGATATTGTTGTTTTTGTAGTATCTCCTTTAATACTTGTGGTGTCCATATTGTTAATTTAGACAAAATTTCTAATGGTTTAGTCTCGTCTAAAATTTGGCAAAGCTCACATTTAGCCCAAGCTTTAATTGAAGCTGAAGAATCAGCAGGATAAAGTGCAAATCTCTGCCCAGGACGAATAAACATCCTGGGTAAAGCTGCAATTGTTCGCCCCTGTATTAAGGCTTCAATATCAGGGACGGGTAGACATAGTGCTGTTGGAATTGAAAACTGCTGATTCATTTATAGTTAGCTATAGATTGAGGGCGATATTATCAGCATTAGCAACACTTTGAGGAATACTAATAGGTAATCCATCATCAGTTAAATTAGTAGGTTCTTGCCCAGATGGATCGCTGAGTATTTCTCTAATCAAAGGATTATTTATTGCTAGTTTTTCTTGGCCAATAAAATCAAATATCTGTTCATCTGTCAGGTCGTAACTCTCACTGTTATACCAAACAAAATAGATAGCTAAAAGAGGTTTAATGTCTTGGCTTTGCAAGGCTACCCATTCTCCACCCTTTTGTTGCAAAAGTAATCTTAAATGCTTTCTAGCTAATACTGCATTTTGACTAATTATCTTTGAACGCACTAAGCAACCGCGAGTTAGGTTAAATGTTTTGTAATCAATTAGTCGTCCCAAGGCAGCACCTATAACAGTGCGATCTTGCTGAACTACATCTAATCCAATCCTCACTTTATTCTTATTGCCGATAATTTTGAAATCCATAAAGCCATTATTTGCTGCACTAGGCTCTACTTCTTGAATTGATTCGATTGTTACTCCCTCTACAGTTTCACCTATTAAACTATTGAAAGCCACCCAAAGAGCGTCAGTAATTGTTGCTTCTTCTTCCATTAATGAATCAATAGAAACCTCAACATTTGCTAATTCATTATCGAAGTATGGTTGAACCGTATGGATTGTTGTAGATTTAGTAGTTGTTGTAGTGTTTGTTGTTGAATTTGTCGGATTATCAATAATAGGAGAATTAGGTACAAAATTCTCTGCACACCATTTCAAAACTGACCTAACTGTAGGTCTACTCTTACCAAGCTCTCTGAGTTTAGTTTCATCAAATGGATAAAGAGGATGAGGCGGGGTTTGTTGATGTTCCTCATAAAAATCTTGTAACCATTGACTAACTAGAGCAACAATATCATCAGAATTTAGATACTTTAATGCAATTGGTTGCCTATCAGCTTGTTCACTTGCTAATCTATCAACAACTGCTTCAGCTTCTGGTAAAGCCTTGATTTGGTCTTCCCAGGTACGAGGATACATTGCTAACAGTAAAACACCTTGTTTAAGACTGTTATATAAATCCTTAACTAAGTTTGCGATAACTTGTGCTGCTAAAAATCCATTATCAGCAGCATCTGCAATATCTAATTCGTCAAAACAAATCACTGGAACTCGATAATAGCTAGTGATATCTAGAATTTGACGAACATTGCTTAATGCTTCACCTTCTCTATCCTCGCTTTTAGGATTTGGCAATCCCATTGCTTCAGCTTGTGATTGTGCTAATTCTAAACCAGATAACCAATAGCTTGCATAATTAATATGGACTGGAGAAAGTGTCCACAAAATTGCTTTAACTATGTAAGAGTTGGTTATTTCAGGCTTGACTTTCAGAACACTTTCTGTTAGATGAACTATAGCTTTAGTTGAGTGTTGGCTCAACCAACCTGGATACATATTAATATACTGTTGTGGCGTATAGTTCCATTGCTTTGCTTCGTTAATTAAAGCTGCTGCAATTTCCTGCCATTGCATTACTTTTTGACTACCAAAAGCTCTGAGACTGGAGGCGACACTTTGCAGAAATAGAGACTTAATTTGATTCAAGTTATCATACTTACTCATATAGATAAATAAGCTACTATCTTCTGTCTGTAATCGATGGCGAATCCTACTAATAATATGGCTTTTACCTAACCCTTTTTCTGCTGTAATTGTGATACCTACAGTTTCACGTTTTCCTTTACTGACTTTATCAACAGCATCAAAAACTGCATTAGAAGCATGAGCATTAATTGAGGGAACATCAGGAAAACTTTTACCCCATATTTGTTGGGGTCTGACCACAATATGTCCTGCAAAAGGGTTTTGATTTTGAATCAGATCATCAATGGTAGATGCGGTGACAGTCATAGTGTTGTGAAGTTAATGTATGAAGAGTCAAATAAGGTTTAAGAGGTTATTTGAAAAGTCTAATTTATTACTAGCCGGGCGACTAGAAGTCGCGGCTATACAGTCAAAACCCACCTCCGTGGGTTAGAAAACCCTTGATTTTGTATTAGTCCACGGAGGTGGACTTAGTTTGTGTAGTAGCGAATTCTATTCGCCCAATACTTTTCAAACATCCTTTAAGGTTTCAGACGTGTGGCGTAGCAGCGTAATCCATCTAATTCTGTAGCTACCGAATCTTCAATTTTGTCGGGTGCGCTGTCTTCTACACTCCCGCCCTGTAGTTGCAAAATATCGTTAGCTTGCGTTTCCAGCAGCCAATCATTAAACTCTGTACGACTCACGCGATCACCAATTCCTCTTCTAATGCGATAAATTGGCACTAGATTATTAAAGTTGTATTCATAGTTCAACTTGTCGTAGACTTCCAACGCCACTGACTTAAACTCGTCATAAGATGAAAGCTTAGCTAACACATCCTTCCCATTAACTGGTACATCTGCACTATCTACCGCCACATCAACCTGACTAATCCACTTCACCAACGCATTCGCCGCCCAAGTACCGACAATTGTCCCTTCAAACTTAAACTCGCCACTTCTCAAACCCTCACTCAATACCTCTAAACCCTTGCCAGATGTCAGAGAATATCCCTTTTTGGAGATTGCGATCGCACCCTGCTTCTGTAATTCCTCGAATATGCCCTGATAATCTGCTACCTTTTGGCTTTTGGATACAATTCGCTTAGTGAGTTGACCCTTCTTAACTTCCTGCTGCATTCCTCCCAAATCCCACAAAGCCAAAAGAAGACGAGTGCTAGTGTTTTTTAATGTCATATTGAGTATATTTTTTGGCAGAAAGCATCATAGTAACTGTATCTTTCTAAGTTATTTATGCAGAAAAAATAACCGAGAAATTGCTGAATATTTCGGCGTTTCAGCTAAATAGACTCATAAAAAATCAATAATATATTTCCTTGGGATGAATACGATTTCTCTCAAAGGCGGGATGGAATACTTGAGAAAATCCACGAATATAAAAGAGAAACGCTGTAGCTGTGCAGTTGTAAATTAAGTGGTATATGTTTTTTCAAATCCAAGCGAAATAACAGGAATTCCAACTTTGTTTTTGCAACAGCAAGGCTTTTAGCAAATACAGGTGAGAACGAAATCCAATGAACACAATATATAAAGAACGTAAAATAGTTTCGCGTCTATTTGCAGTGCTGCTTTCGGCATTGTTAATGGTGCCCTTGCTGAGTAGTTGCGGAGGCGGTTCCCAAAAGGCTAATGTTCCACCACCAGTAGATGACACCATTGGTAGAACAGTAAGCGATCGCAAGACTACAAGCCAAACTGAAGTTAAGAAAGGATTGGGTACAGGGCAAAAAGTGGCACTTTTGGCAGGAGCTGCGGCACTTTACTATATGTACAACCAACATAAAAATGCTCCGCAAGAAGGAGCGCAAGGTAAATACTATCTATCCAAGAATGGGCGTGTATATTATCGTGATGCTGAACATCGCGCTCACTGGGTAACGCCACCATCAGAAGGAATTAGAGTACCAGAATCTGAAGCACAAAAATATCGGGAATTCCAAGGCTATAACCGGAGTGCTACAGGTCGCGATCTCACTGGTATAACTTCATCCGCAGCTCCAGCACTCTAGATCGGCGAAGCGTGTGTATAAAGCGGGTTTCCTGGAGGATAACGCCGATCGCGCCCGTCGGAAACACGAACTTAAATCAGGAGACAGATTATGGTAAATGAATTTTTCCGAAAGGCGAAAGACTTACTTTTGGGATCAAACAGCGATCAAGCCGATCAAGATGCCGAATTCCGCGATCGCGATGTACGTCCAGCCAGCGAAGATCCCTACGGCGATCCCGCAGACCCGGCATCTTACGGCGATGTCCGCCCAGCCAGTGAAGACCCCTACGGCGATCCCGCAGATATCTCATCTTACGGTAATGTACGTCCAGCTAGCGAAGACCCTTATGGCGACCCCGCCGACACAGGGGAGTTTGGTGATGTACGGCCAGCCAGCGAAGACCCCTACGGCGACCCCGCAGATCAGGATTCTCGCCGTTAACGCAAAACCAATCTGGTGATATTGGTTTTCATCGGGTGATGAATTTTGGAATAACAAATAAGGCAGTGGGATTTGAACCTACTGCTTTTTATTTTGACTACTATTTATACAAATTAAAAATTACGAATTATTTCCTGCGATCGCTCAATATTTTGACGCACAGATCGAGCCGAAGTATGCAAACCCTCTCTTTCTTCATCAGTCAGCGTCAATTCCAAAATACTCTCAATTCCACCGCATCCCAATCGGCAGGGAACACCAATTACAACATCATCTAAACCGTATTCACCTTGCAGATACGCCGCTACAGGCAACAACCGCGACTGATTTATATAAAATCGATTCTACCATCACACTAGTAGCCGATGCTGGAGCAAAAAAAGCACCACCCATCTGCATCAATTCCACAATTTCGGCGCCACCGTTGCGAGTTCTTTTTACCAAGTGTTCAATTGTGGCTGCATCCAGCAATTCAGTAATGGGAATGCCGTTAACGGTAGCATAACGAGACAAGGGAACCATTAAATCGCCGTGGCTACCCAATACCATTGCTTTGACATCAGCAGGTAAAACGCCCAATTCTAGGGCAATGAAGGTTTCAAAACGGGCGGAATCTAAGACACCAGCCATACCCATAATGCGATGTCTAGCGACAAGCCCCTTCGGTCTACGCGTGGTAAACCTGTTGCTTGCCAAGCTAAATAAGTCATCACATCTAACGGGTTGGTGACGACAATAAAAATAGCATTGGGAGAATGAGCGATGTCTACGACGGGCTACGCCTACGCATTTTTTGCAGCTTCCACCACAATTTTGGCATTGGTTTTCAGCAAATCATCCCGACTCATCCCTGGTTTTCGGGGAAGTCCGGCAGTAATCACCACAATTTGAGAACCAGATGTATCAGCATAATTATTTGTGCCAATAATCTGGCGATTATGTATTTCAATTCCCCTGGCTTCCATCAAATCCAGCGCCAAACCTTGAGGCATTCCCGTAATAATATCTAGTAAAACTACATCTGCCAGGTTTTTCTCTGCAACCCGTTGAGCTAAAGTACTGCCAACCCTACACGCACCCACGATGGTGACACGAGGTAAATTACAGACAATTGGGGAGCTAGGGGAAGAAGACATAAATTAAGATGCGATTTTTATCAACAAGAATTCAGGAGTCAGAATAAATGCTGAATTCTGAATTCTGACTCCTGAATTATGACTTCTGAATTCTTTTTACTTATTTAAACTCTTCAAGTTGATCCACACGTAACCAAACATTTGGTGTTGGTACTTTCCCAAACTTAATCAGGGCGTAATCACCTTTGACATCTACAATTTCGCCCTTGGTTTCAAACAAATAAGAAGGAAAGCGAGGATCACTGGCTTTAGCCTGGTTGAGTCGATGGGGGATATTATTCCCCGCACCTCTCAGTTAGATCCGTGCGTA
>NZ_JABXKO010000025.1:0-5721 GCF_017114965.1 Nostoc sp. JL31 | reverse complement strand
CATTTACGTCATTTTCAAAAATACAGCATTTACGAGTGCACCTGCGGAATGTGGGTTCAAAGTCTTTGACAGCTTAAATATTATATGAAAAAGTTCTGAAAAAGTATTGTAACGACAGAATAACTTTGTCAAAAACGTGCTTAATTCTTAGGTAAATTCAATTATGAAACTGAAATAAGTTACACAATTGGAGTTAAAAATAATGCGCTTTTTTATAAAAGGTTATTTTGTGAGTATGTTGGCTGGAGTCGCAAGCTTAGTGGCGAACCAAGCTTTGGCAGTAACGGGGCCAGGAGCTACTATGAAGAATTCCTTTCCCCAAGATAATTCATGTTTAAGCACTTCGAGTTATGGGGGAATTATCAATAACTGTAGTTACAGTGTTCAAGTCGTAGGAACCCTGCAACTATCAACAGGTTCTCACCCAACGTCAGTCAGACTTTATGGAAATAATAGCTCGAACCTATCCCACTATTCTAAAAATCCCTACTTCTTTTCGTAAAATGTGCTTGAAAACCTTGATTTTTCGTTTTCATTTCTCAATAAGCTTAAGCTTTGTAGCACAAATATTATTAGTGGGATAGGTTCAGCTCGTGTCAAGCAGTTTCGATTAATGGTGTTGGAAACGGTGCCGCGTTTAGTTCTCTAGTTTATACTACTTCTGGTCCAAAAAATTGGCAAACCCTGAATCTTGGTACTCTTTCTGTATTTGATGGGCCTGATGGGAATAGCGAAACAGGTACACTTTTTAGGTGTTCGCTCGAAGCTGGTGGCATTATAGGCAATTTCACAGCAAAGTAAGGTTTCTGAAGGTATGATATTAGCCGTCATTGAATTTTTTAAATTGTAGTGCGATCGCGCTGTGGTGAAACAGCGCGGTCTTGTTTCTACTTATTCCCGCACAATAAACCAAACCGAACTAACCCGCGCTCATAACCGCGACGCATCAATCCCAGCGATAATGCTCCTTGAATGGTAGTCCAACCGGCATTGAGTAAGCCCCAAAGTGCTTGGGGAGTAAATGCCGAATCAATGACTACATTCCAAAAGGGAGCAACGGCGGTTGACCAATCGGCGGTGCGGATATTATTTAATGGAAGTTGACGTGCGATCGCTTCATACTCTGGTAAAGAAATCACATAAGGCAAACAATACACCCGATAAATATCCTGCAAATGCTTTTCTTCATCCGCCGTCAGTGGTAACTTATCAGTCGGTCGATGACACCAAGTCACCATAATTAACTTGCCATCAGGTTTCAATACCCGATAACATTCCTGGAGAAACTTAGTTTTATCTGGCATGTGTTCGCCGCTTTCCAGCGACCAAACCAAGTCAAAAGAATTATCAGCAAAGGGCATTGCTTGAGCATTGGCGACCTGAAACTGAGTTTTCAGACCCAAATTCGCTTCCGTTGCGCGTTCCGTTGCTCTCGCAGCTTGCACAGGACTTAAAGTAATTCCTGTAGCCTTAGCATTAAACTTTTCTGCCAGGTATAAAGAACTGCCACCAATGCCACAACCCACATCGAGGATATTTTCTGCTGCTTGTACCCCCGCCCAATTGAGCAGTTCCTCGATTAAATCAATTTGAGCTTGACGGCGGTCTTTTTTCTGGCTGCCATCGACACCGTAGTAGCCGTGGTGCATGTGTTCGCCCCAAATCTGTTCCCACAGACCAGAGGAAGCATCGTAGAACTGCTGAATTTGCTGGTAAAGTGTTGCACTCATGAAAAAAGTAGTATTGAGACGAAGTAGAATTCAAAAAAAACATACAGGTAAGGCTACCATGTATGTTTTTAATTAAATAAGGGTATTTTTAGTTCCAGAGAAAGTAAGCCAAGATTTATCCTCCTGGGAAAAATTTCTCACTTTTACCTTAATAAACTTTACTGAGTCGAATTTATGTCAATTCTTCCAAATCGGTCTACAGCTTAAAGAATCTGGCAACCCATTTTAAATCTGACTTTTTGAATTTTGAATTTTGAATTAATTATGACTGTCGCTCGCACAATTTGTTTGGGGTTTCTGGCTGTCATTGCTGTTGGTACTATCCTGTTGATGATGCCTTTTTCAACTAGCGATGGTACATGGAATAACCTGATTGTGGCACTATTTACCTCCACATCCGCAGTTTGTGTCACAGGTTTATCAGTAGTCGATCCTGGTACTTATTTTTCCTTTTGGGGTCAGGTATTTATTGCCCTATTAGCTCAGATTGGCGGATTGGGCTACATGACAACCACCACATTTCTGATTTTGCTCATTGGTCGTAAGTTTGATATGCGGCAAAAAATCGCCATTCAACAAGCTTTAGACCGACCAGGGATGAGTGGTAGCTCCCAAGTTATCCGTTCAATTATTGCCACAACTTTAATTTTTGAAATTACCGGAGTCTTCTTACTTCTACCAGCTTTTGTTCCAGAGTATGGGTGGAGTCAAGGGCTTTGGTTAGCGATTTTTCATAGCATCAATGCTTGGAATAATGCTGGGTTTAGTTTATTTAAAGATAACTTAATTGGTTATCAGTCATCCTTCTTAGTAGTCTTCACCATCTCTATGTTGATTATCTTTGGTGGAATTGGCTATCAGGTAATTTTGGAAATGTATCTTTGGTTGCGCGATCGCATTCACAAAAAAATTCAAACCCAAGTATTTACTCTGGATTTCAAAGTTGCAACCAGTACAACCATTATATTATTATTCATCGGAACAATAGCCTTTTTCTGTATAGAAATCAGAAACCCTGAAACATTTGGCTCTCTAAATTTCCGTGACCAGATATTAGTAGCTTGGTTCCAATCAGTTACTCCTAGAACTGCTGGTTTTAACACTATTGATATTAGCAAAATGACTACGGCTGGTCTATTTATTACGATTGCACTAATGTTTATTGGTGCAAGTCCAGGTGGAACAGGAGGAGGGATGAAAACAACAACTTTGAGAGTTCTAACCAGTTGTACGAAAACGATTCTTCGGGGGAAAGAAGAAGTTTTGTTGTACGATCGCAAGATAGCAATAACTTTAATTTTGAAAGCTGTAGGTGTGTTAGTAGGCTCGGTAGCGACCGTGATTTTCGCCACGATTTTAATTAGCCTCACAGATCCAACATTAGATTTTATTCAAATTTTGTTTGAAGTAGTATCAGCCTTCGCCACGGTGGGGCTTTCTACAGGCATTACAGGAACTATCTCTACAGCGGCAAAGCTGATCTTAATTGTCACGATGTATGTTGGCAGAGTAGGTGTTTTGCTACTGATGTCTGCCGTACTAGGAGATCCCCGTCCTACTAGAATTCACTATCCTGAAGAAAATTTACTCGTGGGATAGTTAGAGGAGAGGGCATACAGAGTGCGAGAGAAAAAATAACCAATGCCCAAACTGATAAAATATACATTCTAAGGCAAAAAATAAAATTTTTAATTCAAGCGGTATAAACGTTTTTTGCCCTAAATACAGGGAGCCATAATAAGGATAAAAAGGGTGAATCTGTCATCATTAAGTTTTTTTCGCAGTTTACGTAAAGATAACCAGCAATTTGCTGTAATTGGGTTAGGTCGCTTTGGAAGGTCTGTCTGTTACACACTGCACAATTTTGGTTATCAAGTGCTGGCAACAGATATTGATGAAAAACGAGTTTCAGAAGCATTGACCGAGGGAATAGTTGGTCATGCTTTGCAACTAGACTCTACAGAACCAGCCGCCCTCAAAGAAGCTGGAATTTTTGAATTTGATACTGTAATTGTCGCGATTGGCAACTACGTTCAAGAAAGCATCATAACCACCCTAAATGTGAAAGAGGCTGGTGTACCTCACGTAGTTGCTAAAGCTTCTAGTGAAGTTCATCGTAAACTGTTGCGGCGAGTAGGAGCAGATCATGTTGTTTTTCCTGAGTATGAAGCGGGTTGTGCCCTAGCGCGTACTCTTACCAAACCAGCAATTCTAGATCGGTTTGACCTCGACCCAGATAATAGTATTGTAGAGTTGATTGTGCCTGATGAATTTCACGGCAAAACCATCACCGAACTTCAACTTCGTAACCGCTACGGTTTAAATTTACTAGCAGTAAGCCAGGATGGGAAATTTCAAATTAATCCTGATGCTACCAAGCGTTTAGAGCGTGGTTCAGCAATGGTTGTTATTGGTTGCAATAAAGATATTAATCGTTTGCCGATTTAAAAAAGTTAGGAGTTAGGAATAAAAAGTTAGGAGTTCTGCCGTGTGCAACTTTTACTCAAACTTAATCTCCAAAACTTTTTAATAGAGAATAGACTTATTGCATAAATCAATGAGCTTTCACCCTAAATCCCTCTCCTAAGCTTGGGAGAGGGACTTTGAAATTCGTTCCCCTTTTCCCAAAATTGAGAGAAGGGGTTGGGAGATGTAGCAAGATCCCGCAGGGTGGGCAAATTTTGCATTTTTGCAAATCGCCTTAATTCTAAGTTTTTTATTGTCCGGGACTTGTTGAAGTGGATTGTGGTTCAACTGAGACAGGCACATCGCCAGGGTTCGCGGGCGTTTCTGGTTGATTTTGCGTCTGTGGCTCAGGTGTTTGTACTGTAGAATCTGAACTCTGAAAAGGAGTAGCTGTTTGACTGGCTTGAGGTTGCTGCTGCCCACTTTTCTGAGCAATTTGCTGCATTAACTGCTCAATTTTCTGGACTTGTTCAATGTTGCCTTGCTCACGATATTCATTGTGAGCGCGTTTCAAGACTCCACTGGCTTTTTTGAACTCGCCCTGATTATATAAAGTTACTCCCAAGTTATAGTAAACTGAGGCACTTTTTGGATTTAGGCGAATAGCTTGCCGATAAACAGAAATAGCCTCAGAAGCTTGACCATGCATTGCTAGCAAATTTGCCATATTGCTGTAGGCTGTGGCATTTTTAGGATCTAGCTTCAAAGCTTGGCGATAATTGGCGATCGCAGGCTCTATTTGACCTTGTTGTTGCAAGGCGATCGCTAAGTTAAGATAAGCATTGGCATTGCTGCCATCTAGATTAATTGCTTTTTGGTATGCAGCGATCGCTTCCTCTAACTTTCCTTGTTCATACAGCAACAAACCCAGATTATACAGCGCTGCCACCCTTGTGGAATCTATCACCAAGCTCTGGCGATAAGCCGTAATCGCTGCATCTTTTTCTCCTTGTCGATGCAACACTAACCCTAAGTTGTAATAAGCTTCGCTAAAATTGGGATTAACTTTTATCGCCTCTGTAAATTCTTGTAAAGCTACATCCAGGCGATTTTGCTCCATAAATATATTACCGAGAAAATTCCGTGCTACCCCAAGGTTAGGATCTCGCTGCAACGCTTGACGAAAGGCATATTCTGCACCTTGTAAGTCTTGGCGGTTATAGCGTGTGACTCCCTGCTGGAAAAAGCTAGCTGCTTCGAGATCCTGAGAAATTGCAGTTTCTGCCAGCAGCTTGCTAACTGGGAAATTAGTAATTGTCGGTGCAGCCAAGAGCAAAAATGCAGAACAGCCACCGAGTGTTACCTGACAAAATAAATTTAACCAATGAGAAAATAGGTATTTTTCAGACATTAATAGCAGACCTGTACTTATTTTTAACTCCTCATAAGTCAGAGTACCCACCACGAAAGAAAAAATTCCCAATTTCCAACTTTTAACTTCTAACTCTTGTGAACCTATCCCACTAATACCGAAATATGGTAATCTACTTCTCGTATGAGAGGGGTGTATCTGTGTATGGCTGGG
>NZ_JABXKO010000016.1:0-46520 GCF_017114965.1 Nostoc sp. JL31 | reverse complement strand
CCCAGCCATACACAGATACACCCCTCTCATACGAGAAGTAGATTACCATATTTCGGTATTAGTGGGATAGGTTCAATGGATGTTGCACAATCCAAAATCTAAAATCTAAAATCCAAAATGGTATTACCTCTAATCCCTCAAAAATGAGCCGACGGTAAGTAACTTGTTAAGATGATGTTGGCTCATTTTGAGTCAAAGCAAACCATCACTGACCACCATTAGAAGCATGAAGCATCTGTCAGACTACAACTTCTTTGACCCAGAAGTGCTTGTGTGCCCTTATGAATTCTACAAGCTGGCACAGGAGCAAGCACCAATTATGGAGCTACCAAGTCCCACAACAGAAGCAAAACTCTTTCTTGTTACTCGCTATGACTTAGCGATCGAAATTCTTAAGGATACAAGAGTATTTTCTAGCAATTTCTCGACTTTACTAGCTGGCAAAGAACAACACGATCAGGAGTTGCAGAAAATTTCGGCTCTTGGCTGGCCTCAGATGAACACCCTACTGACGGCAGATCCACCAGAACACGAGCGATTTCGCTCGTTGGTGAATAAGGCATTCACTTCGTCGCGTATCAATAAAATGCGTGACTTGATTGAACAGATTGTTGATGAACTGATTGACAGCTTTATCGATCGCGGCAAGTGTGAATTTGTCAGTGAGTTTGCCGTACCCTTACCGCTCAAAGTTATTGCTCAACAGTTAGGTGTGCCACAAGCAGATTTGCCGAAGTTCAAGCAATGGTCTGATGCTTTTATTGCGCGTTTAGGTAACTTACTTTCTAGAGAGCAGGAAATCGAGTGTGCTAAAGATGTTGTTGCTTTCCAGCATTATTTTCATGATGTCATCGAGTCACGCCAAAAACAGCCTCAAGATGATTTGATTACTGACTTGGTACAGGCAAAAGTGGATGGAGAGCGATCGCTCGACACTGCTGAACTACTGAGTATAATTCAGCAAATATTAGTGGCAGGCAACGAGACTGTCACCAGTGCGATCGCAGGTGGGATGTTGTTGCTGACAAACAACAAAGAGCAGATGAAGTTGTTACAAACAGATATTTCCCTGGTAGAGAACTTTGTTGAAGAAGTTTTACGAATGCAAAGTCCGACAGCAGGAATGTGGCGAGTTGTAACGGAAGATACAAAGCTCCAAGACGTCGATCTCAAAGCTGGGTCTTTAGTGATGCTCCGCTTCGATGCTGCTAACCGCGACTCGCTAAAATTTATTGAGGGTGAGCGTTTCGATGTGCGCCGCCATAATGCCAGCAACCACCTATCTTTTGGTCATGGCATTCATTTTTGTTTGGGTGCTATGCTTGCTCGTAAGGAAATGCAGATCGCATATCAGCGTTTGCTGCTACGCCTGAAGGACATTCGCTTGGCACAAGAAGGATACCAATATTTACCGAACGTACTCATGCGGACACTGAAGCACCTCTATATTGAGTTTGACAAGGCATCATGAACTACCAGTTCGGTAATAAATACTACTAGAATTTCGATAGGAGGTAAAAACAATGCTACGAACCATTGAAGGAATTTATAAAAACGGCAAAATCGAACTAGCTGAAAAACCACAAGGTATTACTGAAAGCAAAGTCTTTGTTACTTTCTTAGAAACAAAACCCATGACTTGGCCAGAAACTATTATGCAACATCAAGGTGTAGTAGAAAGTATTATTTTTGAGTCCTACCGAGACGAACTGCTACCACCTAACGAAATCGAGTTTTAATGATGGGTTATTTACTCGATACCTGCGTAATTAGTGATTTTGTCAAGGGAGAAAAAAATACTCTCAAGCTATTAAAGTCTACTACTCCCACAGATATTTTTATTTCCTCCTTAACAGTAATGGAGATTAAGTATGGATTAGCAATCAATCCTCAACGTGCCTTAAAAATCCAATCATTGATTGAAGCATTGTTAGGTTCGATTACGATTTTACCTTTTAGTGTGGAAGAAGCAGAACAAGCTGCCCAAATTAGAAGTATTTTGAAAACAGCGGGTACTCCTATCGGTTCTTATGATGTATTGATCGCAGCAACAGCAACTAACTCACAATCATATTGTTGTAACATCTAATATTCGAGAATTTCAAAGAGTAAACAGCTTGCAAATAGAGAATTGGCGTTCTTCTTAAATTACATATCAATGTATTGGAAATGGGGCTATAGGCTATTAATCGGATTTTTCGGGCTGTGGCTACTTCTGGATCTGGGTTCCCGTCTGGGAGCAGAGATTTTTTGGTTTCGGGAAGTCGGCTATCTCCAAGCATTTTTGTTGAGGCTGGTAACTCGTGGTATTTTGTGGGTAGTCGTGGCTGGAATAACTGCCGCCTATCTACTGCTAAACCTGGCTTTAGCACAACGGCTAAAATATTCCCAGTCTGTAAAGATTGAGCAAGCAGAAGTCAACAGAGAATTAACAAATTTTCTCAGTCCTAATTATCCAAGACGCAATGAAACCCAGATACTTGGGTCACAACGCTTTCAAGCATTCAGATTGCGCTGGTTATTACCCTTAACTCTGATACTGAGCTTGTTGATTGGGTTAATGCTGGCTCACTATGGTCAAATTGCTCTTTTCTACTGGCATTCTCCAGTTAATCAGGCTATTCTACCCATTCCCGCCCTATTTCGACCGGAGACAATCTGGCAGCTTTTGAGGCAGATTGTCTCTCAAGTCTGGTATCTCGGTTTAATTGGGGGAGTAGCGATCGCCATCTTAATCTATCCCCAATTTTTACTCACTGCGCTCGCAATTCTTTTCAGTCCCATTTTTGCCTTCATCATATTCCGACACTGGCCCAAGGTACTGCAATATTTCCACCCCACCCTTTTCAACAGCACTGAGCCTTTATTTGGTCGAGATATCAGCTTTTACGTATTTTCCTTACCCTTTTGGGAACTGCTAGAACTCTGGCTGATGGGATTATGTTTGTATGGCTTTGTCGCCGTTACCCTCACTTATCTCTTGTCGGCAGATAGTTTAAGTCAGGGGATTTTCTCTGGTTTTTCGCCCCAGCAGCAGCGTCATTTATTCGGTATGGGTGGCTTGTTGATGCTGGTAGTGGCTCTGAGTTATGGGCTGAGTCGCTATGAACTGGTGTATTCTAACCGGGGAGTGAGTTATGGTGCTAGCTATACCGATGTGACAGCCCAGTTGCCAGCTTACACCGTTTTGTGCGTTGCGGCAGTAGCGATCGCCTTTTATCTACTTGGGCGAACATTTTTCTGGAAACCCAAATCTGAGTATCGTCGCTTTGTCTTTTACGGGTTAGGGGTTTATCTAGTATTAGTTGTAGCTGCTGATGTTGTTTTACCTACTGTGGTGCAATATTTAATTGTCCAACCTAATGAGTTGCAACGAGAGCAACCCTACATTCAGCGGACTATTGCCTTGACTCGCCAAGCATTTGATTTAGAGGCGATCGATGTCAGAACCTTTAACCCGCAAGGAACATTGACTGAAGCTGACATTCAAAAGAATGACTTGACAATTCGGAATATTCGCCTTTGGGATCAGCGACCACTGTTAGAAACTAACCGTCAGCTGCAACAAATTCGACCGTATTATCGGTTTCCCGATGCCGATATCGATCGATATACTCTGAAAACAGATGCAACTTCACGCCAACCCTCTCAAAAACTACCAGAACCTAAGCAGGAAGCAATTGAATCAACAGAACGGCGGCAGGTACTGATTGCCGCACGAGAATTAGACTACACTGGTGTACCACAGGAAGCTCAAACATGGGTTAACCACCATTTAATTTATACCCACGGTTTTGGGTTTACTGTTAGCCCAGTTAATACAGTTGGGGCGGGTGGTCTACCAGAATATTTTGTCAAAGATATTAGCGGTGATAGTAGCGCTCTCACAACTTCCAGTAAAGCCATTCGTGAAAGTATTCCGATTGGGCAACCACGAATTTATTACGGTGAAATCGCCAATACCTATGTAATGACTGGCACAAGAGTTAGAGAGTTAGACTATCCTAGCGGTAGTGACAATGTTTACAACTCTTACGATGGTCTGGGTGGTGTTGAAATCGGTTCAGCATGGCGACGCTGGCTGTTTGCCACGTATTTGAAAGATTGGCAGATGGTGCTGACGCGAGACTTTTTGCCAGAGACAAGGGTGCTATTGCGGCGAAATGTCAAGGAAAGAATTCAAGCGATCGCACCCTTCCTAAAATTTGACAGCGACCCCTATTTAGTTGCTACTACCGCTAATCAAGATTTCCCCAGTAATCCCAGTTATCTTTACTGGATTGTTGATGCCTACACAACGAGCGATCGCTATCCCTACTCAGACACTGGTGGCGATGGTATCAACTACATTCGTAACTCGATCAAGGTAGTGATTGATGCTTACAACGGCAGCGTTAATTTTTATATTGCCGATCCCAACGATCCCATCATTGCCACTTGGTCAAAAATATTTCCCAACACCTTCAAACCGCTCAATACTATGCCAGTGACTCTCCGCAGTCATATCCGGTATCCAGTGGACTTCTTCAAAATTCAATCTGAGCGGTTGATGACCTACCACATGACCGACGCCCAAGTATTTTACAACCGGGAAGACCAGTGGCAGATTCCTAATGAAATCTATGGCACTGAACCCCGTCCGGTAGAGCCGTATTATTTGATTACTAGTTTACCCACCGTAGACTTTGAAGAATTTCTTCTGTTTTTACCCTATACTCCCAGACAGCGGACTAATTTAATCGCTTGGTTAGCGGCGCGATCGGATGGCAAAAACTACGGTAGGCTAGTGCTATATGTCTTTCCTAAAGAACGCCTGATTTACGGAACAGAGCAAATCGAGGCGCGGATTAACCAAGATCCAGTTATTTCTCAGCAAATTTCCTTGTGGAATCGCCAGGGTTCGAGAGCGATTCAAGGCAATCTACTAGTAATTCCGATTGAGCAATCGCTGCTGTATGTCGAGCCAATCTATCTAGAAGCAACACAGAATAGTCTGCCAACCTTGGTACGGGTAGTAGTGGCTTACGAAAACCGGATTGTCATGGCACAAACCTTAGAACAAGCATTGCAGGGAATCTTTAAACCAGAAGTTACACCAGCCCCGGCGATTATCCGTCCCTTTGAAGAAGCAGCCCCGCCAGGTTAAGCGATTTTAAACAGAAGTATTGGAAATATGGGAAATTTCCCCTATGCTGAAAAAACCTTCGATACTACGTTGATAAAGAAAGCAGCAAAGCTTTGAAGAAGCGTTAAAGAAGTCACAAAATCATCAATGCAAGGACTGATTGACTCGGCTTACTTGTCTGAAATATCAAAGCCCATTTGCTTGAAAAATGACAATGTTTTTCTCACCACAAGGGAAACTCATTGACTTAGTGTGCTTTAAGTCACACCAAGCAGCAATTGTAAATTAAAGGTTGTAACTATAATGGACGTGGATGAAATTCTCAAACGCTATGCTGCTGGAGAAAGAAACTTTCAGCGAGTAAATTTGCAAGAAGCAGAGTTAACGAATGCAAACCTCAGAGGCGCAGATTTTAGCGATGCCGATTTACGTCAAACACGGCTGGGTAAAACCAACTTCAACCAAGCATGTTTGCGAGGGGCCAACCTGAGTGAAGCGATCCTTTGGGGAATAGACTTAAGTGAAGCAGACTTGTATTGTGCCATTTTGCGTGAGGCTGATTTGACTGGGGCAAAGCTGGTTAATACACGCCTAGACAAAGCTAACTTACTAAAAACTAGTTTATGTGGTGCTAATTTGAATGGTGCAAAACTTTCTGCTTCTCTACTAATTCAAGCAGACTTACGTCCCAGTTCCAATCAACGCACAGATTTGGGATATGCGGTTTTAACTGGGGCAGACTTGAGCTATGCTGACCTGAGAGCAGCTTGTATACATCATGCCAACTTAGATGGAGCGAAGCTATGTCGGGCAGACCTGAGTCGAAGCATCCAGTGGGGAAATTTGGCGACAGACCTGAGTGGAGCCAGTTTGCAAAGAGCAGACTTGAGCTATGCAGACCTCAATGGTGCGATTCTGCGCAAGGCTAATCTACAAGGAGCAGACTTAACCGGAGCTATTCTCACTAACGTTGATTTCCAGGGAGCAATCATGCCCGATGCTACGGTTCATGATTGAAGGTAGCGATCGCATTAGTGAGCGCTTGCCAAAACTTAAATGGGTATACCTAAATTATAGACACTAGAAAATTATTCACTACTGGTGAAATCTAAAATTTATTATTATGTCTTTTTTAGATCGTAAAAGTCAATTTTTCAGTAAGTTTAATCGCCGAGATTTAAACGCTAGCCAGTTAAGTTGGCTAATTATATCTAGCATCTTTTTATTGTTAGGAACTACTGTTGGTGTAGCGCAAGTCAAAACAGCACAGAAGTCAGGGTTTACACTACAACTTTTACATACTTCCGACCAAGAAGCAGGTGTCCCAGCGCTGAAGGATGCACCGAACTTTTCGGCAGTGTTGAATGCACTCAAAAAGCAGGATGTTAATCATGACGGTAAACCTGATTATCCTAATACCTTAATCCTTTCATCTGGAGATGCTTATATTCCCAGCCCCTTTTTATTTGCCAGTGACACAGTTTTTGGTGGTCAGGGACGAGGAGATATTTTAATTTTAAATGCTCTTGGTTTTGATGCGATCGCATTTGGCAATCACGAATTTGATTTAGGTACGGGTGTTGTTGCCGACTTACTCCGTGCTAAAGAAGATTACCCAGGTACAAAATTTCCTTATCTCAGAGCGAATCTGGACTTCAGCACTGATAAAGACCTGGCAAAATTAGTTACTGCTGAGGGACAAGAGGCAAGTAAAATTCCGAATAAAATTGCCCGTAGCACCATAATTACCGTCAATGGTGAAAAAATTGCTGTAGTTGGGGCGACAACTCCCACACTGCGGACTATTTCTTCTCCCGGTGGTGTGACTGTGTTGCCTAAAAAATTTAATAACCGTGATGCCGCAGATATTGCCGCCTTAGCTGCTGAAATTCAAACTTCTGTTGATACACTGCTAACAAAAAACCCGGAGATTAATAAAGTAATTCTGTTAGCACACATGCAGCAAATTACCATTGAGCAAAAGCTAGCACAATCACTTAAGGGAGTAGACATTATTATTGCTGGCGGTTCCAATACCTTATTAGCCGACAAAACAGACCGTCTGCGAGTGGGTGATAAATCTGCTGGAATTTATCCAATCATCAAAAAAGCCGCAGATGGTAATCCGATAGCGGTAGTTAATACCGATGGAAACTATCGTTATGTTGGTCGTTTAGTAGTTAACTTTGATGCCAAGGGAGTAATTATTCCTAATAGTATTGACCCCAAAATTAGCGGTGCTTATGCGACTGATTCCCAAGGTGTAGCAGCTGTAGGCGGGAAACCCGATGCCAAAATTGTTGCCATTACAGAAGCACTCAAAAAAGTGATTATTGCCCAAGATGGTCAGATTTTTGGAAAAACCAATGTTTTCCTCAACGGCTGGCGGGGTGATGTCCGCACTCAAGAAACCAATTTAGGGAATTTGACAGCTGAAGCTAATTTAGCGATCGCGAAACGATACGATCCTAAAACTGTCATTTCCATCAAAAATGGTGGTGGTATCCGTGACAATATTGGTATCTATACCTTTCCCCCAGGTTCGACTCGCTCACAAGATGTTATCAAACTGCCACCCCAAGCAAATCCTGTAGCAGGTAAGAAAGAAAAAGACATTTCCCAACTTGATATCGCCAATGCTTTACGGTTCAACAATGGTTTGACTTTAGTGACTTTGAATGCTAAAGAACTAATGGCAGTGATTGAACACAGTGTAGCAACGATCGCACCTGGTGCGACCCCTGGCAGTTTTCCCCAAGTAGCGGGATTAGCCTTTAGCTTTGACCCAGACTTGCCAGCAGGTAAGCGTGTTAAATCCCTGGCTATCAAAGATGGAAAAGGCAAAATTATTGATGTAGTGGTGAAAAATGCAGAGTTAGTGGGTGACTCTACTCGCATCTTCCGCGCTGTCACCTTAAACTTCCTAGCAAATGGTGGTGATGGTTATCCTTTTCCCAAAACTGAACGGGTTGATTTGACATCAAAAGATGCTAAACGTACAGGTTTAGCTACCTTTGCTGCTGATGGTTCTGAACAAGATGCATTAGCAGAATATCTGGCTGCTAACTTTAAGCAGATTCCATTTGCTCAGGAGGATGTACCAGCTACCGAAGATACTCGCATTCAAAATCTGAAGTTGCGTAAAGATGTGGTGTTTTAAATCAATGGTCAGAATTCCAGTAATTGATTTCACTAATTTTACTAAGGGCAACGCAGCAAATCGGCAAGTTGTCATCAAACAAATCTATGAAGCTTGTCATGAAATTGGCTTCATGTACTTGCAAAATTTAGGAATATCAAAAGACCTAATCAAGGAAGTATTCACTCACAGCAAATTTTTTTTCAATTTACCTTTAGAAGTTAAGCAAAAGCAAGCTTGGATTGATGAATTTAGTAATATGGGTTACGTTGGCATTGAGAGAGAACGTCTTAACCCCAATCAACCAGGCGACTTAAAAGAGGCATTTAATGTAAACAAACAAGCGGTAGGGATAGATGCTTCTCTTGTCACCTTTTATGATAATTGTACAGGACTTGCTAACACGATATTACAAGCTTATGCGTTGGCGTTGGAATTGCCAGAAGATTTTTTTACTATAAAACATAATCAACAAAATCATACCTTGCGACTATTACACTATCCGCCATTGCAGACACCACCACAACCCGGACAAGTGCGTGCTGGTGAGCATTCCGATTATGGCAGTATTACCTTACTTTTCCAAGATGACATTGGCGGGTTAGAAGTACAGACAGCATCTGGAGAGTGGATTGTCGCACCTACAATTCCTGATACTGTAATAGTCAATACTGGCGATTTAATGCAACGGTGGACAAATCATCAGTTTTGCTCAACTAAGCATCGAGTGATGATTCCCAGTGATAATAGGATGAATCAGTCGCGGTATTCTATGGCTTTTTTCTGTCATCCTAATGATGATACAGAAATTGCTTGTTTGGAGAGTTGCCAGAAAGAACAATCACCTATCTATCCCCCTATCCTGGCGGGAGAATATCTTTTACAACGTTTACAAGCAACTTATAGTAATTCGTAATGACGCTCTCTACGAGACGCTAAAAGCGAACGCGGACTCGCTACCGCTACGCTAACGTAATTCGTAATTAAGAAAGATATTTAATATGAAAACCTACGACTGGATTGTGGTTGGTGGCGGAATTACGGGTGCTGCACTCGCTTATGAACTGGTTAAAACTGGCTTTTCTGTACTTTTGTTGGAGCAACACAGCAGACCACAGAATGCAACTCGCTATAGTTATGGTGGGCTTGCCTATTGGTCGGGTACTACACCACTAACTCGGCTATTGTGCAAAGAAGCGATCGCACGTTATCATAACCTATCTCAAGAGTTAGATGCTGATATCCAATTTCGGGAATTAGATTTATTACTGACTATTTCAGCCCATAACGACCCAGAAACAACTGCAGCATCATATAATCATTGTGCCATTCCACCCCGTTTACTCAGTATTCAAGAAGCTTGTGAGTTGGAACCGCAGCTAAATCGAGAGGCGATATCTGGTGCTTTAACTGTCAAACACGGTCATATTCACCCAGAAAAAACGGCACAAGCTTACATCCAAGCTTTTGAGCGGGCTGGGGGTGAAATGCAGATTACCCAAGTATTGCAAGTATTGCAAGATGGTGTCCAAACCACCACTGCAACTTTTCACAGCGCTAATGTTGTCATCTGTGCGGGTGGACTCAGCCGCCAGCTTTTAAAATCTGCTGGTATTTCCATCAAGCTGTATTTTACCCACGCAGAAATAATTGAAACCCCAGCCGTTGATGTCAGGTTACGCACCTTAGTTATGCCAGCGAATCAGCAACGGTTTCAACTAGAAGCTGAATCTACTCAAGTTGATGAATTATGGGATGAACTTGGTAATGAGTTAGTACCGCCGATTTTAGATGTGGGTGCAATTCAGTTTCAAGATGGTAGTATCCGCATTGGGCAGATTAGCCGTGCGATCGCAGATCCTCAAGCCAAGGTAAACTCAGACGTAAGCGAAAAATGGTTGCGAAAAAGTGTTGGTCAAATTTTACCAGCATTGAAGGATTTACCAGGAACTTGGTATCACTGCTTAGTGGCATTTAGTAGCAATCAACTTCCCTTAATTGGTGCTATCCCAGGATTTGAAGGGGTTCATGTTTTCTCTGGATTTAGCAATCCCCTAGTACTGATACCACCTTTGGCAAAGCGCTTTGCTAGTTTTGCAACTGGTCAGGAAGAAGAAATTATTACACAAATGCTAATCTAAAAGCCCCGTAGTTAAAGACATAAATATTAATGATGCTGACACATTAAGCGTTGCACTGAATTTTAATTAAATCTCAAACTTGGTTAATTGACAATAGTGCATCTTGTCTGTCTAAATAAATAATTAGAGTTCGCCTAATTTTCAGTAAAGGAATAGTAGCAATGTCTTCCATTGAGGACAACAAAATAATTGCTCAACGGTGGATTGAACTTATTAGCGAGCATAAAATCGAAGAAATTTGCGAGATAACCGCCCCAACTTGGAAAATGCACGGTGGTTTACCAGGACTACCCCTTGGCCCTGAAGGGGTACGCAAACTCTTTGGTTCATTTGGGCCTATCCAGCAGAAATGGAGAATTGAAGACGTAATCGCCGAAGGTGACAAAGTTGTTGTGCGTGCGACTAATACCTGCATCCAGGAGAGTTTTCTTGGCATACCAAGTCACGGACGTCAACAGACATTCACTGCTACCTTCATTCATTATATTGCCGACGGTAAGATAATTGAAACCTGGCGAAACGCTGACGATCTTGGACGGGTTCTCCAGCTTGGGGCACGGATTGAACCAGGAGTATCTGAATAATAGCAGTGTACGTAGAATATTTTAACCTGACTTAACGATTAAAACTATTGCTGTGTTAACCAGCTATCTGTTCAGCACAGACCAGAATTTTGAAAAGAGATAAGTAGGTAGACATAATTAAACATAAAATAAACTCCTAGTTTGTACTGAGCGATTTATCGCTCAGAGCAAGGATTCTCAGGACTAAAGTCCTTACTACAAACTTGAAATTTATTTATGCCTAGATACTTAGCAGTTTTTAACTGTCTATAATCTCAGATGTTCGTGGAAGAGAAGGGTTTTGTTGTTTCATAAGTATTTGCATAGATACGAGAATCTTTATAAAGTTCACAAAGCTTAATCTTATAAAGTTTGTTTTTTATTACAAAAACAAACTTTTTTGTATAAGGCGTCACTTTTTACTAGTAAACTATCGCACTAATATCACATTTTAAAGATTGATATTGTCAGCTTTCTATAAGTTGGCTGATTCATCAAGAGGAAAATTCATAAAAAGATGAGAAGACAATTTAACCGACGCAAGTTTATAATTTACGGTTCTTTAACTTTTGGAAGCAGCTTTTTTTTGAAAGCTTGCGCGAATAATTCTCCAACTGCGACACAGAGTCCAGCCGCACCTCCCACGGCTTCACCAGCGGCGGCGACTGCTGGTGACACCATAAAAGTAGGTATTTTGCACTCTCTGAGTGGTACGATGTCTATTAGTGAAAAAAGCGTTGTTGATGCTGAGAAATTAGCAATCAAAGAAATTAACGCTGCTGGTGGTGTTCTAGGTAAACAAATTGAAGCAATTACCGAAGATGGTGCTTCTAACTGGGATACTTTTAGAGAAAAAGCAACCAAGCTAATCGATCAAGATAAAGTCGCTGTCGTCTTTGGTTGTTGGACTTCTGCTAGCCGCAAGAACGTTAAGCCAGTATTCGAGAGCAAAAACCACATGCTCTGGTATCCTGTGCAATATGAAGGTCAAGAGTGTTCTAAAAATATTTTCTACACTGGCGCTGCACCAAACCAACAAATTGAACCATCTGTTGATTGGCTGTTAAAAAATAAGGGCAAAGAATTCTTCTTAGTCGGCTCTGACTACGTTTTTCCCCGGACAGCTAATACCATCATTAAAGCTCAACTAGAAGCTTTAGGCGGAAAAACAGTTGGTGAGGATTATTTACCTCTTGGTAACACAGAAGTTACACCAATTATCACTAAAATCAAACAAAATTTGCCCAATGGTGGCGTGATTTACAACACCTTAAATGGTGATAGCAACGTTGCTTTCTTCAAACAATTAAAAGGGGCTGGATTGACACCAGATAAATATCCCTCTATGTCTGTAAGCATTGCTGAAGAAGAAGTAAAAGCAATTGGTGTAGAGTATCTCAAAGGCCATTATGCAGCTTGGAACTATTTCCAAACAGTAGACACACCTGCTAATAAGAAGTTTGTAGCAGCTTTCAAAAAAGAATACGGTGAAAATCGGGTGACAAATGACCCAATGGAAGCAGCGTATATTGCAGTTTATTTGTGGAAACAAGCAGTACAAAAAGCTGGTACTACAGACATAGCTAAAGTAAGTGCTGCGGCTTATGGTCAAACTCTAGATGCACCTGAAGGTAAAGTGACAATGGATGCCAATCATCACATATCCAAAATTGTGCGGATTGGTCAAGTTAGACAAGATGGTTTGTTTGATATTGTCTATGCTACTCCAACAGCAGTTGAGCCAGTTCCTTGGAATCAATTTGTGAAAGAAACTAAAGGATTTGCTTGTGATTGGAGTGACCCTGCTAAGGGTGGTAAGTTCAAGAAAGTTTAACTCATTAGTCATTAGTCATTAGTCATTAGTCATTAATCATTAGTCATTAGTCATTAATCATTAGTCATTAGTCATTAGTCATTAATCATTAGTCATCGGTTAATAGTTACAAGCAACAAAGGACAAAGGACTAATGACTAAAAAAGCTGATAGCTGTTGTGGAGAAATAAGTGTTAGCAGGATTCTTAGAAGCTGTATTTAATGGTATTAGTATTGGCGCAGTATTATTAATTGCTGCGTTGGGACTAGCGATTATATTTGGATTGATGGGCGTCATCAATATGGCGCATGGTGAATTGATGATGTTCGGTGCTTATACAACTTATGTTGTGCAAAATGTTTGCAAACAATTGGGTGGGGTGTGGTTTGAAGTCTATATATTTTTGGCTTTGATTATTGCTTTTATCTTCACGGCTGCTGTGGGATTAATTCTAGAAAAAGGCGTGATTCGTTATCTCTATGGACGCCCATTAGAAACTCTATTGGCAACTTGGGGAGTAAGTTTAATTTTTCAGCAGTTTGTCCGTAGTGTGAATTGGGTATTGATAATTGGTCTAGGCCTATTTTCTGTGTTGTTTTTTGGAGGTTTATGGATTTTAAATTCCCGCACAGATTTGGGAAGGGTTCGTAACTGGATTGTGGCGGTGATATTTTTATTATCGCTGGGGGTGACAATCACAACAGGAAATTTATTGAGTCAAACTTATCAGTTAGCAGTAACTCAACCTTGGTTTGGCGCTCAAAATGTCGATGTTACAGCACCGACTTGGTTACAAGCAGGAATCTCTTTAGGTGGTGTGCAATTGCCCTTTGCCAGGTTATTTATTATTGCTTTAACAATAATCTGTGTGGCAGGAATTTATTTATTTTTACAACGTTCTAGCTGGGGTTTAAGAATTCGGGCTGTGACGCAAAACCGGAGTATGAGTGCTTGTTTGGGTATCCCAACTCAAAAGGTTGATGCGATTACTTTTGCACTGGGTTCTGGTTTAGCTGGTGTGGCTGGATGTGCGATTAGTTTGCTTGGTTCTGTAGGGCCAAATACGGGACAAAACTATATTATTGATACTTTTATGGTGGTTGTCGTTGGAGGTGTGGGCAATTTAGCCGGGACGATTGTGGCTGCTTTGGGTATTGGTACGGCTAATTTTTTAATTGGTTCTGGGACTCTGGCTTTGTTGTTGAGTCCTGTTAAGCCTTTGGCTGATTTGTTTACTTTTTTTGCGACGACGAGTATGGCTAAGGTGATGGTGTTTGCGCTGATTATTGTGTTTTTACAGTGGAAGCCTGGGGGGATTTTTCCGCAGAAGGGACGTACTGTTGATGTTTAACGAACCGCAGAGACGCAGAGGACGCAGAGAATGAGGAAGAGGGGAGGAGGGTTATTAATTGAGGTGGGGGTGGTGGTTGCGATCGCACTTTTCCTCATTATCATTATGCCACTGTTGCTGTCGGAGTTTCGCCTGAATTTGTTGGGGCGATTTTTGTCGCTGGCGATCGCAGCTTTGGGTATCGATCTGATTTGGGGTTATACTGGTTTACTAAGTTTGGGACATGGTATTTTCTTTGGTTTGGGTGGATATGCGATCGCAATGTACCTGAAACTGCAAGTCCCTAGTGGAGAATTGCCTGATTTCATGGGGCTTTATGGGGTTACAGAACTTCCCAGTTTTTGGCAACCTTTTTATTCTTTTCCTTTGACAATAGCTTTGGTGGTACTAATTCCGGGGTTATTGGCGGGTTTGTTGGGATATTTAGTTTTCCGAAATCGCCTCAAGGGAGTTTATTTTTCTATCTTGACTCAAGCCGGAACTATTGTATTTTTCAACTTTTTTAATGGTCAACAACAATTTTTCAACGGCACGAACGGACTGATAGATTTTACAACTTTGTTTGGCGCAACGGTCAGCAATGCCAAGACGCAGTTTGTTTTCTACACGCTGACGGTAATATTTCTCGCAGCCACCTACGGCATTTGTCGCTGGTTGACAACTGGACGCTTTGGGAGATTGTTGATAGCGATTCGTGATGATGAAAGTCGGGTAAGATTTTCTGGCTATGACCCTACAGATTTTAAGGTGTTGGTGTTCGCAGTTTCAGGTGCGATCGCAGGTATAGCAGGAGCATTTTACACTATTCAAAGTGGTTCAGTATCACCCAGAGCAATGGATATTGCCTTTTCCATTGAAATGGTGATTTGGGTAGCAGTAGGCGGACGCGCTACTTTAATTGGCGCAATTGTCGGAACTTTGTTAGTAAATTATGCCCGCACTTTTTTAAGTGAACAATTTGCTGAAATCTGGCTATTTTTCCAAGGCGCACTATTTTTGATAGTCGTCACAGTGCTTCCTGACGGTATCGTGGGATGGTTGCGTAGCCAGAATATTTCTCTTTTCAACCGCCGTCAAGAAATTTCTACATATCCCACCTTGGAAGAAGACCCGGAAGTGCAACATGAACGCGAAAATATTGGAAACTGAAAACGTAACTGTTAGTTTTGACGGTTTTAAGGCTTTAAATCAGCTTAATTTTAGTATGGATGTGGGTGAATTACGAGTAGTAATTGGCCCCAATGGTGCGGGAAAGACAACGTTTTTGGATGTGATTACGGGGAAAGTTCAGCCAACTGTGGGGCGAGTTTTATTCAAAGGAAGAAATCTGCGTTCTTTACCTGAATATAAAATTGCCCGATTGGGAATTGGACGCAAGTTTCAAACACCCCGAATTTACCTGAATCTAACGCCCCGTGAAAATTTAGAAATTACTAGTAACAAGAAAAAAAATGTCTTTTCTACTTTGTTTGAACATTCCAAGTCTGTTGAAAAGAATAATATTAAAGGATTATTAGAAACCATCGGTTTAACGCCAAAAGCCGATATCAGAGCAGCTTTACTTTCTCACGGAGAAAAGCAACGTTTAGAAATTGGGATGTTAGTAGCACAGTCACCTGATTTATTACTTGTTGATGAACCCGTTGCTGGTTTAACAGATGAAGAAACCTATAATATTGGCGAACTACTTTTAGCACTAGCGCAGAGCCATTCAATTTTAGTAATTGAACATGATATGGAATTTGTGCGCCAAATTGCTAAGAAAGTAACAGTATTACATGAAGGTTCGGTGCTGTGCGAAGGAAATTTTGAAGAAGTGCAAAATGACTCTCGTGTAATTGAAGTATATCTAGGAAAACAGGAAGAATGAAAAACTCGATTGCACTTTCTATTCGTCTGGTAATTATGGTCGGTTTGCGCTGTTATAGCTTTCCCTAATCAAAAGTTACTAGTTGGGAATCACTGGCTAATAAATTAAATACTGCATCTTGCCAAACAAGCATCATGCAGAATCAACCTCAATCAAATCAGAGTTTGACAAACACCAATATGATAAATGGTGAATATAATTTTAATAATATTGAAAAATTGACAGTTTTTTTAGAACCTGATATTGCCAAAATGTTTCCCAATTCGGAAGCTGTAAATGAAGCTCTGCGTTTTCTAATTAGAGTTACAAGTAAAAATTGTTGAAGCATTTTAGCAACTTTATAGAAAAATATATTTTTCTATAAAGTTGAGCATCTTTTCTTCTCTTATGACTAACTAATAAGGCGTAACACCATCAGAGAGCGATCTGTAACTGGTAAAGTTTGAGAGCCTGAAACTAATTTTCCCCGCTCTAAAAAGCGAGGTTCATTAGTGTCAATTACTATCTCCCAGACCTTCTCTTTAAATTCATTGGGCAAAGCAAAGTCAATTAACTCGTAGTGAGCGTTAAAAAATAGCAGAAAACTTTCATCAATAATCCGCTCACCACGATCGCCTGGAGTAGCAATTCCCTGGCCATTCAAAAAAATCTCCATTACTTTGGCATAACTAACTAGCCACTGCTTCTCAGTCATTTCACTGCCATCAGCATTAAACCAAGCAATATCATTAATGCCTGAACCGTGAATGGGGCGACCTTGAAACCATTTACGTCGTCGGAATACTGGATGCTGATGGCGAAAATTAATTAGTTCGCGTGTAAAGTCTAGTAAATCCGAGTTTGCTTTATGCAAATCCCAATGCCGCCAGGAAATCTCATTATCTTGGCAGTAGACATTATTATTTCCCTTTTGACTACAGCCAATTTCATCCCCTTCTAATAGCATTGGGACACCTTGAGATAACATTAGGGTTGCTAAAAAGTTTCGTCGTTGCCGTTCGCGCAAACGCATTACTTCTGGATCGTCGGTTTCACCTTCTACACCACAATTCCAGGATCTATTATGGCTTTCACCATCTCTATTATCTTCCCCGTTTGCCTCGTTATGCTTTTCGTTATAACTGACCAAATCATTTAACGTGAAACCATCATGAGCAGTTATGAAATTAATACTTGCATTTGGGTTGCGCCCGTTGGTTTGATATAGGTCAGGGCTACCGGTAAAACAGTAAGCAAATTGTCCTAAACTATCATCTACACCACGCCAAAAATCTCTGACTGTATCCCGATATCTACCATTCCACTCAGACCAACGCAGTGGAAAATTACCGACTTGATAGCCGCCTTCTCCTAAGTCCCAAGGTTCAGCAATGAGTTTTACATCTGCCAAGATTGGGTCTTGATGAATAATATCAAAGAAAGCTGATAGGTTATCTACCTCATATAATTCTCGTGCCAGCGCCGAGGCCAAATCAAAGCGGAAGCCATCTACATGCATTTCTATTACCCAATAGCGCAGGCTATCCATGATTAACTTCAGAACTTGAGCATGACGCACATTCAGAGAGTTACCACAGCCTGTAAAGTCCATGTAGTAACGAGGATCGTCCTTTACCAAACGGTAATATACAGAATTATCAATACCTCGTAAAGATAACGTTGGCCCGAAATGATTTCCTTCGCCAGTGTGATTGTAGACTACATCTAAGATCACTTCAATTCCAGCAAAATGTAGTGCCTTGACCATTTGCTTGAATTCAGTGACTTGTTGTCCCACCGTCCCACTAGCACTGTAACTAGAATAGGGAGCAAAATAATTGATGGAATCGTAGCCCCAGTAATTGCTTAATCCTTTTCCTTCTAAATGTCCCGGATGAGATAGAAAATGATGTACTGGCATCAACTCAACTGCTGTAATTCCTAATTGCAGTAAATGTTGAATTGCAGCAGGATGCGCTAACCCGGCATAAGTGCCGCGCAACTCTTCTGGAATAGCTGGATGTAGTTTAGTAAAACCTTTGACGTGAGTTTCATAAATAACAGTTCTATACCAAGGTGTACCAAGAAGTTGATCGCCTTCCCAATCAAAAGATTGATCGACCACAACACACTTGGGCATTATTTTGGCATCATCTAGTTCAGAAAAAACTAAGTCTTTTTCCTCAGCGTCTAGAGAGTAGCCAAAGACAGAAGGATCATTACTAAATTCACCGTCAATTGCTTTAGCGTAGGGGTCAATTAATAGTTTATTTGGATTAAATCGATGACCTACCTCCGGTGCCCACATCCCATGTACTCTAAACCCATACTTTTGACCTGGGCCAACTCCTGGTAAGTAACCATGCCAAACAAAATTGTTTTTTTCTGTCAAAGGTATACGAATCTCTTCGTCATCGTTATCAAATAAACAAAGATCTACCCCTGTTGCATTTTCCGAAAATAAAGCAAAGTTTGTCCCTTTCCCATCCCAAGTTGCACCTAAAGGATATACATTCCCCGGCCATAAAGCTACATACATAAGCAAATCTGGAATAATTTAGTTTTTCAGCAAATAATATTATTGACTTTTACTTTTTTGAATGATTAGTTAAAATTTAAAAAAATTCCTAATAATTCGTTACAATCCCTAACGTTACAATTTAAGTTCTAAATAATATTATTTGCTCTATCATTAGTAATAGAAATCTCTATTCCTTAAGTTTGAAAAATTAATGTTGAGGGCAACAGGCTGAAGGAAAACTGCCCTGTCTGCGACACATTACGCGAGCTGCTTAAGTAAAGCGCTGCCTACGGCAGGATGCAATAACGCTAAAAAGCAAGGGTTTTAAACCGTCACTGTTGCCTCAGTTTCTCGCAAGGTATGGCTTTTCACATAGCTCCAAATCATCCGGGGTCTAATCCCCTTCTGCCTTATTTAAATACGATCGCGTCTAGAGTTTAACACATACTGAATTAACAAATAGTCTCATCTGAACTGGGGAAATATGACAGCGTGTCTTTTGACACGATTTTACTATTACAGCAACAATGCTACGTAGTGACTGTTTTTACTTGGTGTGAAAGAGAACGTGAAAAAGGATTTTTTGTTGCTAACAGTTGCTTTACCGAGTTTACTGATAGCGTCTCCTAGTTATGCTGCTGAGAGTGAAATTGAGCAGAGAAATACTAATAAATCAACCGAAGTCATTTTAGATATTCCGAGTTTGAGTGAAGTTGAGCTACCCGCTACTAATGCCGAATTATTAACTCAAGAATCTGTACCGATTCAAGTTAATCCAGAAGAAACTCAGCCAGAAACAGAGCAAACTCCGAGCGATGATGCAGACATTTCTATAGAAGCGATCGCAGAACCAGATAACCGACCTCAATCTACTCCAACTTACGTAATTGATCGAGAAGAAATTAAAAAGCAGGGTGCTGCAAGTTTAGCCGATATTTTGAAAAGAATGCCTGGTTTTGCAATCAATGATGTAGGTCATGGTGCAGATACTCACACAGGTACATACTACCGGGGAGCCTCAATTAATCAGTCTGTATTTTTGATTAATGGTAGACAAATTAACACTAATGTCAACACTTATCATGGTGGCACTGATTTAAATAGTATTCCTGTAGAGGCGATTGAACGAGTGGAATTATATAGCGGCACCGCCTCCGCTTTATTTGGTTCCTCAGCCTTTGGAGGAGTTGTCAATATCATCACCAAAGAAGGTTATGGCAAACCTAAATTGAGTGGTAGTGCAGAATTTGGCTCATTGAATTTAAATAATCAACAAGTAACTTATGGTGGTTCATCTGATAAGGTAAAGTACAACTTTAGCTTTGAAAGATTCTTTACAGATAACCGTTATCCCGTTCCTGTAGGTGCAGCAAATCGTGATGAAAAGGGGTTTTTATCAAATGCAGACACAGCGACAAGTACATACTTTGGTAGCATTGGAGTAGATTTAGATCAGAAAAATTCATTGAATTTAGATGTTACTACACTCAGCAGTCGTCGCGGCTTAATTTATTTTGGGTTTCCTCTCCAAAGAGATAGATTAGACCACGATGGTTTAAATCTTGGCTTATCTTGGAAAACTCGGTTAGGTAATGGCGAAAGCTCTAACCTGACAACCTCAATTGGTTATAACCAAGATTATTTCAGCACTTATGGGCCTACAGGATCATTTTACCGTACAGGAGCTTTAGATACTCAACAACTTACAGCCAGGGTAGATCATGAGTGGAAAATTACTGCCAATAATAAATTGCGCTGGGGATTAGATTTGAAAAACACCGACTTAATCGGTGATGTTTTGAGTACAAATCCTAGTAGGATTTCCAATAACGAAACTGAAGATCGGAGTTTGTTCAATGCAGCTTTATTCGCTGTCAATACTTGGAATATTAGCGATAATTTTCTGATAGATTTAGGGCTAAGACAAAGTTTTGACAGCCAATTTGGAAATTATCTCAACCCTAGTGTTGGCTTACGTTATGCTGTCACACCAATAGTAGCAGTGCGTGGAAGTTGGGCAGGGGGACAACGTAATCCTGGATTAGATCAGTTGTATGTTTATGATACAGTTCATGGTTGGGAACCTAATTCTGATTTAAGCCCAGAAATTGGCTCAACTTGGACTGCGGGAGTCGATGTTAATTTTTCTCAAAATCTGATTGGACAGTTTACTTACTTTGGTAGTAGTATAGGCGATCGCTTGGGAGTCATCGCCGGAAAATGGGCAAACATTGGATTAGTAGATACCAATGGTTTAGAGGCTGCATTGCAATTCAAAATTGCCACTGGCTGGTCAACTTTCCTCAACTATACTTATACAGATTCTCAAATAAAAACAGGGACAGAGAAAGGTTTACAATTAGGTTTGATTCCCTACTCTGTACTGCAAACTGGTGTGGGTTATCAAAATTCAGGTTGGCAAGCTAACTTGTATGTTACCTACAATAGTGGCGCTCGCAGATCCATATTCGCTAACCCTACTGACAAGCCTACAGATTTTGCACCGTCTTTTGTGAATTTAGATTTGAGCGGACGTATACCTCTAACTAGCAACTTAGGACTAACAGTTTACTTAGAAAATCTACTTGGTGAACAATATGAGCGAGTTAATCGCATATATAGCCCTGGATTTACTTTTCGTGTGGGTTTAAGCGCCAATTTTTAGGTATTGAATGTAGAGTATTTTTTCATTGCAAAGTCTCTACATTCTTATGTCTTTTCACATGATTTGGAAAACCTCACTTTCCTTCCCTTATAGGAAAGTGATATTTTACAGCATTTTTTTGGTAAAGACGACGCTCCGCCATACAACATAGTGCGTTAAACTAAAACCATAATAGCCCTACTTAAAATTTATTTTTAATCTAAAATCTAAAATCTAAAATTGCTATGAGAGCCAGAATTGAAAATAAAATACTTTTGATCCACCACGAAGATTTACCAGAGTTTAAGAAGGGTGGTTCGGTGGTGAGAAATTCTTATTTTTGGGCACTACGTTCAATTGCTGGTCAAGCTTCGCGTTATCGTGATTGGGAATACGAACCAGAGGTTTGGCTAGCGCTTTCACGAATGCTTTTATCGTTTGCTGAATCTGGATATTTGGGTATTAGAGAAACTTTACTAGAGTTTCCCTTATCTCAAGGAGAAATTCCTAATTTGCTGCGAGATGTTTCTACTTGGGAGTAAGGATGTATAGCTGTCATTGTTGTTAACAAATCCTTTACTAGCTTCTGATTAAAAATAACTAATCGCTATATATTTCTATTAAGGATTCAAACAAAGAAATGCAAACATTGGGAAAAAGGTGGGCTGCTGCCCACCCTAAACCATTATTTACTTAGCAATACTTTAAACAGGTGCTTCAGTTGCAGACTTACCAACTAGCATTGCGGTATTTTCGTCGCTTTCCAGGATACCGAATTCAATCAACAATTCTTCTAACTCTTCCATCTCAATAGGGGTGGGGACAGTGAGGTTCCTGTTGTCGATAATCTTGGTAGCCAATGTCCGATATTCGTTACTTTGATTGCTGTCAGGTGCGTACTCGTTAACAGTCATCCGGCGCAATTCTGCGTGTTGAACAATGTTGTCACGAGGTACGTAGTGAATCATTTGGGTGTTCAAACGTTTCGCCAAGGTTTCGATTAAATCGATTTCTCGGTCAACGTTACGGCTGTTACAAATCAGACCACCCAAGCGCACGCCGCCTGTGTGAGCATATTTGAGAACACCACGAGCAATGTTGTTAGCTGCATACATTGCCATCATTTCACCAGAGGTAACGATGTAGATTTCTTGTGCCTTACCTTCACGGATAGGCATAGCGAAACCACCGCATACAACGTCACCCAAAACGTCGTAACTTACAAAATCAACATCTTTGTAAGCACCGTTTTCTTCTAAGAAGTTGATAGCGGTGATAATACCACGACCAGCGCAACCCACACCAGGTTCAGGACCACCAGATTCTACGCAACGTACATCGCGGAAACCGGTCAGCATTACTTCTTCGAGTTCAATATCTTCTACAGCGCCACGTTCAGCAGCCAATTGAAGAACGCTTGTTTGAGCTTTACTGTGTAGCATCAAACGAGTAGAGTCAGCTTTAGGGTCGCAACCGACAATTAGAATGCGTTGACCCATTTCAGCCATTGCTGCTAAGGTGTTTTGAGAAGTGGTAGATTTACCAATACCGCCTTTACCATAGAAAGCTATTTGTCTAATCTTTTGCTCAGTCATGGTTGTGTTTTCCTACAATGATTTAGTTGATGAGTCGGAAGCTTGATGTAAAATATTCGCCCTTGGTGTCGTAGGGAAGTAGAGCCTGTTGGCAATCGCACCCTGGCAAAAACAGTTAAAATCAGAACATATTTACCCACGAACCGATGGCTTAAGAGATAGAGAAATCTAATCTCCTAATAACAAAGCCTTTGAAACTATGACTTCAGCATTATCAGTTGTTGTAATGAATTCCAAATGGTTGCTCAAGCCTCAAGAGTGGTTGCAGCAGGAATTCAAATGAACGCAGATTTGTTCCTTGAACCACACAACCAACCAAATTGCAATCCACTCTTAAATGGTCGCTACAACTTTTCTGATTTTGCTGATGTCAAGTAACCAAGAAAATCTATAGCGCTTCTCGTTTCGTGATTGATGCAGCAAGATAAATTCTAGCCTAAAAGTGATAGTTACCGATGCAGTAATATAATACCTACACAGGCAACATCTGATACTCTGGCTTAAATAATATCTTGGTGACTTTTGACAGTATGGCTAAATTCCTAGAAATTATGGAACGACACCATTCTGCTTGAAGTTTTCGTTCCAAAAGTCGGTAACTGCTTCAACTTAGTTCCCGGTTGGAAATGTTTACTCCCACAAGACTAAGTCAGTAAATATTCTGTATTTCTATTGAATTGTCAGGCTGTACTAAGAGTCTTTCTTCCCAGACTCCAAGAGTAATTGCCTTTGGCGGGTAATGCTCTAGCTAGGTTAGCCAACTCTTATTGGCTCATACCCAGATAAATTTTGATTGACTTCAAGTTGTTACAAAGGCTACTATCCTACTCAATCTAGTTTTAGATTTTCGTTAAAAAAAGATGTAGCTAATTGAAGGGGACTTACCAGAGCAAAAAAACTTTATTGAGCTTGCCTCAAACTTGTTTTGAAGTCTTTTTGTGTTTTCACTTGTTTGATTCCTATAAAAACCATAACATACATCTCACTAATTAATTTGCCGAATCTCAAATTATTTATCTATTTAATAGAAGATTATCCTTGGACCCTTTAATAGTCATACGTTACGTCCTCACTAGTTGTTAGGTTATAAAATTATTTATAATAACAAATATGTGCAGTTAGATACTTTTGGGAATTTGATAAAAGTATTTCAAACTATTGTTTGATAAAGCAATCCAGTTCAGGTTAAGCAAAGCGCAACCCAACAAAGCTATGAAAATGTTGGGTTCCGTTCCTCAAACGCCACTTGCTTGTCCCTTAGCGCTAGCCTCTTCCAAAAGGAGAAGGAGAGACGCGCTGCGCGGACAAGTCGGGAAACCGCAAGGGCGCAGTGGCTCCGTAACCTACACAGTAGACTTCTTGGTATTATGGGGAAAAGGGTAATGGGTAAAGGTATGGAATTTTCCCAAACCCAGTAACTTTTAACATGCACGCCAACATCTTGCAAAAGTTACTTTTCCAAGATGTCTAGTTTAAGATTTTTGGCGCTAACCCAAGCGTATTCTTTTATAAAGACAACAGAATTTATTATTTTTGCAGTCAAAAAATTTGTAAATAAAGTAGATTAAATAACTCACAAAATACTAGATTTTTTGGCTCTCCCAGACTTCGTTTGATAAATTAATAATAAAAAACAGTTAAAACACCTGATGTAACTAGGTTTAGCTAAAACAGAATCAAAGATTTAATAAAATATGCTTTCTGATTCTTGAATCCCTTACTATATAAGGACTTAATCTGATATCAAGTATTAATTTTCTATAACTAGTCTAGGAGAGCCGATTTTTTCAACTAACTATAATTTGAGGAAAATTACAAGACCTTGAAAGGGCTGGTTCCGATCATATTGAACTAGCAGTCTCCCTAGCAGCTTCTCGCAGCCGCTCCACATCGCGCATCGGTGGGGCACCAAAGAGCCGCTTGTACTCCCGGTTGAAGTGCGAGGCATCGTCATACCCCACTCGGTAGGCAGCACTGCTAGCGTCAAGGCTTTCCCCTAGCATCAGACGGCGAGCCTCTTGGAGCCGCAGTTGCTTCTGGAACTGCAAGGGACTCATTGCAGTGACAGACTTGAAGTGATGGTGAAAGCCCGATACACTCATTCCCATCTCTCGTGCAATGCTTTCAATCTTGATCGGCTCGTTAAAGTCTTTACGAAGTCGCGCGACTGCTCTGGCGATATGGTAGGTATAGCCACCCAGAACTGCAATATGACGGAGCCGATTACCTTGCTCTCCCATCAAGAGTCGGTAAATAATTTCCCGCTTAATCAGTGGTGCGAGAACATGAGCTTCAGCAGGGGAATCTAGAAGCCTGACGAGCCGCACCACAGCATCCAACAGATTTGTATTCAACGGACTTACGTCGATCGCTTTCACATCAGCACGGTTGCGCGATGAGGGATACCCTGCCTCGACCATCACTGAGCCAACGAGGGTGGGGTCAAGATCGAGGCGAACGCTAAGATACGGTTGCTCCTTAGACGCTTCCAGAATTTGGCTGACAATCGGTAGTTCAACCGTAGCAAGCAGATAATGCATCGGGTCGTAATGATAGCGATCGCTACCCAGAAAAACTTCTTTGCTGCCCTGAGCGATCGCACAAAAGGCAGGAACAGAGACACTATGAAGGCATTCCGAAGGCGAGGAGGAGCGGTTGAAGTGCAAACCTTTGAGCGGCTCAATCGTCCCATCATGACGAATAGCTTGTGCAATACGCTCTTTCAGTTCGTCTCTGTTGGCTTGCGCTCTGTCTGCCTCGCGCTTTGCCTGCGGATCGTTCATTAAATCGATATTGGACTTTTCACTCGTTTTGGCAGCGTTCATTTCTAAGTTTGCAGGATTGTACAACGATCTTAGACGATCGTTTTATTGCTTGTCCTCCAAAATGCCTAAGATGAAGCTAAAGCAATGAAAAACGATTCCGGCTTCTTGCAAGCGTCTGGATTTTTATTCAAGAGAAAACTCAGTTTTGATTGGGTAAGAGATTCACCTACTGACAACCAAAACGGCATCAAGGCTAACCTTGCTTCTTAAAAAATCCATCCCTATTGATAGAGAAGCGATAAATGCTCAATCTCTACGATTGGGGCAGCCACCCAAATGGCATCAAGTAAAAGAATTAAGGAAATGGACATCAAAAGAAGTGGCTCACAGCCTTCCGCCAAAGGAGCGGCTGAGTATTTTACAGGCACTGTCCGCATTGACCCCCTGTTCGAGGCGCACGATCCAGCACGCACACTTAGTGCCAGTGTCACGTTCGAGCCTGGTGCTCGGACAGCATGGCACACCCACCCGTTGGGACAGACCCTGATCGTGACGGCTGGCTGCGGTCTCGCACAGCGCTGGGGCGGCGCGATCGAGCAAATCCGACCGGGGGACACGATCTGGTTCTCGCCAGGTGAGAAGCATTGGCACGGTGCTACCTCAACCACGGCAATGACACACATCGCCATTCAGGAACAGCTCGACGGCAAGACCGTGGACTGGATGGAAAAGGTCAGCGACAAGCAGTACTCCAGCTAATCACCACATCCGGTGGTTTTAAGACCTTGTTAAGCGAAGAATCGAAGGAGGAAAATAGTGGCGACGAACGAGAATGGAAACTACAGAGAAAAGGTTGCGTTTGTGACCGGAGCAGCGAGCGGTATCGGTCGAGCTACAGCGCTGGCGTTTGCCCGTGAGGGTGCCAGCGTGGTGGTTGCTGATGTTTCAGAACCGAGCAATCAAGAAACAGCACGCATGATCGAGGAACTCGGCGGTCGGGCGATCGCCGTCAGGTGTGATGTAACGCGGGCTGAGGACGTGAAGGCTGCGCTGGACAAGACCGTTGAAGCTTTCGGGCGGCTGGACTTCGCCTTCAACAACGCGGGCATCGAGCCGAAGAAGGCGGCTCCGACTGCGGAGTACGAGGAGGAAGAGTGGAACCGGATTATCGACATCAACCTCCGCAGCGTTTTCCTGTGCATGAAACACGAGATCCCACTGATCCTCAAGCAGGGACGCGGTGCGATCGTCAATACGTCTTCGGGCGCAGGAATCATCGGCATCAAGGGCAGCCCTGCGTACACCGCCGCCAAACATGGCGTGATCGGACTGACCAAGGCAGCGGCCCTCGACTACGCCGCACAGAACATCCGCGTCAACGCCGTCTGTCCTGGCTACATCGACACCCCGATGATGGGTCGTTTCACTGGCGGTACGGACGAAGGACGCGCAAAGGTGATTGCGGAGGAGCCGGTCGGACGGATGGGCAAGCCCGAGGAGATCGCTGCGGCCGTCGTCTGGCTTTGCTCGGACGCGGCTGCCTTCGTCGTTGGGCACGCTATGGTCATCGACGGCGGCCAAACGGTGCAGTAATGTTCGTCGCCAACTCGATCAAACCCTAAACGCACGACAACAAAGCATTGTCGCGTATCGCCACTCAGGAGTTACTCGACGGCAAGCCCGTGGATTGAATGAAAAAGTTCAGCGACAATACCAGGACAGATTCAAGACCGAGTAGAAGGAAACCAGCTTATCTTCCAGATTGGAGCATCAATTTATGTACAACGCCAAAGCTTACTCCGCAGCCAGTGCAACTGCACCGCTCGCTTCCGACACGATCGCCCGGCGCGATCCAACCGAACGCGATGTTCAGATCGAAATCCTCTTCTGTGGCATCTGCCACTCCGACCTCCATTCAGTGCGTAACGAGTGGAGCGATTTCATGTCCACGAACTACCCGATTGTCCCCGGTCATGAGATCGTGGGACGTGTCACCCAGGTCGGCTCGGCAGTTACCAAGTATAAGCCCGGCGACCTCGCGGCGGTCGGTTGCTTAGTCGATTCGGATGGTACCTGTCCTAATTGCAAAGCTGGCCTTGAGAATTTCTGCCCGAATCAGATCCTCACCTTCAACTCTCCAGACAAGCATCTTGGTGGCGTTACTTATGGGGGCTACTCCGATAGCATTGTCGTTGATGAACGCTTCGTGCTGCGCGTTCCCTCCAACCTCGATCTCGCCGGGGTTGCACCACTTCTGTGTGCTGGAATCACAACCTATTCACCCATGCGTCACTGGGGTGTCACCAAGGGTAAGAAAGTTGGTATAGTCGGTCTTGGGGGGCTGGGACACATGGGCGTGAAGTTTGCCCGTGCGTTTGGTGCCCACGTTGTCGTCTTCACCACCTCACCCGACAAGACGGAAGACGCGCTCCGCCTGGGTGCCGACGAAGTGGTCGTCTCCCGCAATGCCGAAGAGATGCAAAAGCACGCTGGCAGCTTCGATTTCATCCTCGACACCGTTTCCGCCAAGCACGACATCAACGCCTATCTCAACCTGCTCCGCCTCGATGGCAACCTCACTTTGGTTGGCGCTTCCCCGATTCCCCTGGATGTTTCGGCATTTAGCCTGATTATGGCGCGCCGCAATCTCTCTGGCTCAAACATCGGTGGCATTCCCGAAACCCAAGAAATGCTCGACTTTTGTGGCGAACATAACATCACCGCAGATGTCGAAGTTATCCCGATCCAAAAGGTCAACCAAGCCTACGATCGCCTGCTCAAGTCCGATGTGAAATACCGCTTCTGTATCGATATGGCATCCCTTAAATCTGCATAACCGAGGTAGAACCTCAAAGGAGTAACAATGCAAAAGCGCAAACTTGGAAACAGTAACTTAGAAGTCTCGGCGATCGGGCTAGGCTGTATGGGGTTGAACTATGCCTACAGCCATACCCTCGACAAGAAAGAAAGCATCTCCCTGCTCCAAGCCGCGGTGGAGCGTGGCGTCACCCTCTTTGATACAGCCGAAATGTATGGGCCATTCACCAATGAAGAATTGGTGGGCGAAGCGCTCAAACCTTACCGCGATCGCGTCGTCATTGCCACGAAGTTCGGCATCAAGTTACACGACGGCAAGCAGGTGCAGGACAGTCATCCATCAGGAATCAGGGAATCCGTAGAAGGTTCGCTGAAGCGCTTAAAGACCGATGTAATTGACTTGTACTACCAGCACCGCGTGGATACCCAAGTGCCGATCGAAGACGTAGCCGGAACCATCAAGGATTTGATCGGTGAAGGCAAAATCAAACATTGGGGGCTTTCAGAAGCAGGTGTACAGACCGTGCGTCGGGCACACGCAGTCCAACCGTTAACTGCCGTTCAGAGCGAGTACTCCCTGTGGTGGCGGCGTCCGGAAGAAGCCTTGTTGCCTACCCTGGAAGAGTTGGGAATCGGTTTTGTGCCATTTAGTCCTTTGGGTAAAGGTTTCTTGACAGGCAGTATCAGCAAGGACGCGAAATTCGACAAATCCGACTTTCGCAGCATTGTTCCCCGGTTTACGCCGGAGGCTCTCGATGCCAACCAGTTCTTGGTGGATTTGTTGAAAGAGGTGGCGAACCAGAAGAAAGCTACAGCAGCGCAAATCGCCCTGTCCTGAATACTGGCGCAAAAACCGTGGATTGTGCCCATTCCTGGTACGACTAAACTGTATCGGTTGGAAGAAAACATTGGCGCAGCAGACATCGAACTGACGCAGGACGAATTGCAAAGCATCGACGCGGCATTGGCGCAAATTACAGTCGAAGGCGATCGCTATCCAGAAGAGTTGGAAAAGCGAACGGGATTGTAGACGGAATCGCTGACCATAGAATTTTAACCCCAATAAGGAGGTGCGGATGACAAATACACAGCAGCAGGACTCTGTAAGGATAAGTGAAGCGGCAGATAAAAACCATGAGGAACTCTTTCCAAACCACAAATCGACCCTGATAGTAACCGACCCTGAACTGATCGAAGTCTTTGACAACTTCGCCTTCGACGAAGTAATTGCTGAGAGCAAGCTGGATACAAAGACAAGAGTCGTGCTGATTCTGGCATCTATCATCGGCAGCCAGGCAGTCAACGAATACAGGGTTATGGTGGGCGCTGCGCTCAATGTCGGAGTAACGCCGATTGAAATCAAGGAGATCCTGTATCAGTCGGTACCCTACGTGGGTATGGCGAAAGCATTTGACTTCGTTCATGCCACGAATGAAGTGATGTCCAGCAGAGGTATTCAATTACCTTTAGAAGGGCAATCTACCACCAGCCCGGAAACACGCTACGACAAAGGGCTGGCAATACAGAAAGCTGTATTCGGCGAAACGATCGATCAAATGTATCAGCGATCGCCCAAAGAGCAGCTGCACATTCAAAGGTTTCTGTCTGCCAATTGCTTTGGCGATTATTACACCCGCAATGGTGTAGACATAAGAGTCAGGGAGCTGATCACACTGTCTATCCTCATTGCTCTGGGCGGGGTGGAATCACAGATAAAGGGGCACATTCAAGGCAACCTGAATGTCGGCAACGGCAAAGATATACTGCTGGATCTGATTACACAATTGTTGCCTTGGGTGGGATATCCCCGAACACTGAACGCGTTGAAATGCCTTCAGGAAGTGGCGACGGAGTAATGGTGACGATCGCGATTGACTAACGAAGAATATGTTCTCTCATTGACATTTCGGCCGCTGTAGAAGACTACATACGCGAGATAAACGACTGCTGCGGCAATACCAGACCCGATCTTAGGTTAAGACAGTTCGACCTTTAAATCAAAGACAGGAGTTCAAATAATGCAAAAGCGCACACTTGGAAACAGTAATCTGGAAGTCTCGGCTATCGGGCTGGGCTGCATGGGAATGAGCTTTTCTTATGGCCCACCCAAAGACACGCAGGAGATGACCGCTCTTCTGGGGGCCGCCGTCGAACGTGGCGTTACATTCTTTGACACCGCCGAGGTCTACGGCCCGTTCACCAACGAAGAGCTTGTGGGCGAAGCCCTCGCTCCCTTTCGGGGGCAAGTGATCATTGCCACCAAATTCGGATTCGACCTGAGTCCTAATTCCGATCCTCGCGGGATGAAGGGTTCGCCCAGCCTGAATAGCCGGCCGGAGCAAATCAAGCAGGCCGTTGAGGGTTCGCTCAAGCGACTCAAGGTCGAGACAATCGACCTACTCTATCAGCACCGGGTTGACCCGAACGTGCCGATCGAAGACGTGGCAGGAGCGGTAAAGGAACTGATTCAGGCAGGTAAGGTGAAGCACTTTGGACTCTCGGAAGCAGGAGTGCAAACGATTCGTCGCGCGCATGCAGTTCAGCCAGTCACTGCTCTCCAGAGCGAATACTCGCTGTGGACGAGGACTCCTGAGAAAGAAGTGATACCGACCCTTGAGGAACTCGGAATCGGCTTTGTCCCTTACAGCCCGTTGGGCAAGGGCTTTCTCACTGGTAAGATCGACGAAAACGCCACTTTCGACAGTTCCGACTTCCGCAGCACCTTGCCTCGCTTTACGCCGGAAGCTCTCAAGGCGAATCAAGCCCTGATTAATCTGCTCGGTAGCATTGCCGAACAGAAACAGGTGACACCTGCTCAGATTGCACTTGCCTGGCTGCTGGCCCAAAAGCCGTGGATTGTTCCGATCCCAGGCACCACGAAGCTGCATCGCTTGGACGAAAACATTGGGGCAGTCTCCGTCGAACTCACGCCCGACGATCTGCGTGACATCGATGATGCCGCCTCCCAAATTACGGTGCAAGGGGCGAGATACCCCGAAAAGCTGGAGCAAATGACTGGTCGCTAAACATTGATTGCAGTTTTTGGGTCTGGCATAACTATCCCTTAGACCAGACCCAAACCATTATGGCTGGTTGCGATCAAGTGGCAGAGGTCAACCACGAATCATCACAAGGCTACTGACCGCTCATTGAAGGAAAAAGCACAATTTGGAGAGAAATAATGCAAAAGGTTGTACTGAATAATGGTGTCGAGATGCCCATTTTAGGGTTCGGTGTCTACCAGGTAACTGACCTCGAAGAGTGTGAAAGAAGCGTATATGAAGCAATACGTGCGGGCTATCGTTTAATTGATACCGCCGCTGCTTATCAAAACGAAGGAGCCGTTGGCAAAGCCATTGAAAAAAGTGGTGTGCCAAGAGAAGATATCTTTGTCACCACCAAACTTTGGATTCAGGATACTGGCTACGAAAATACAAAGAAGGCGTTTGAGCGATCGCTCAAAAGATTGCAATTGAATTATCTGGATCTTTATCTGATTCATCAACCCTACGGCGATATCTATGGCTCGTGGCGAGCAATGGAAGAACTTTATCGAGAAGGCAAGATTAGAGCCATCGGTGTTAGCAATTTCCAACCCGATCGCTTAATGGATCTGATGGTTCATAACGAAGTCGTTCCTGCGGTCAATCAAATTGAGACCCATCCCTTCCATCAGCAAATTGAAACCCAGAAGTTTTTAGAGGAAAACAATGTTCAGATTGAATCCTGGGGACCGTTTGCTGAAGGCAAGAACAACATTTTCAAAAATGAACTGCTGCTTGCGATCGCTGAGAAATACAAGAAAACCGTTGCTCAAGTGATCCTGCGCTGGCTGACCCAGAGAGGAATCGTGGTGATTCCAAAGTCAGTTCGTAAGGAAAGGATTGTTGAGAACTTCAACATTTTCGATTTTGAACTTAGCCCTGAAGATATGGATGCAATTATCTCGCTAGATATGAAGGTTAGCAGCTTCTTCGACCATCGTGATCCGGAGATGGTGAAACAGTTGAGTACCGTAAAACTTGACATTTAGAATCACTGCGCTCCCGCTTGATTTGGCGCGTAACGCGCGGTGCAACCCAAATGTGCATAGGGACATTGGGACGATTTCGCTATAATTGTTTGGCGGCGATCGCTTTAATTATTTAATAGACATAAGTTCTGGAAACACTACTCAGAAAACTGCATAAAAAAACTCAACTGGATCTATTAAGTCAGTGAAGGGTTTTAAACCCAAAATCTGGAATACTGTTGCTTGCCTTTGTAGCTAAGTATCTACAGAGGTACACGCTCCCTAGTAGTTCAGCTGAAAGTATATATTAAACAGGAAAAAGGCTTGATATGCAAAAGCAAATTTTGGGTTTAGCGATCGCATTACCAACGATATTATTCACTGCCTTACCTACTTTGGCAAATCCCGTACAACTTATTACACCCAAAGTTGGTAATTTACAACAAGTTGTGGTAAAAGGGGAGTTTCAAACTCCTGTAATTGAGAATCAACTCAGGAACCCAGGAGATGAACAATCACCGGGGCCAACCGGTGGTAACTCGCCGGTGAAAGGACCAGGGCCCAGACCTCCTCGCAGAGATACATTGTTGCAAAAGCTGGGTACAGGTTTACAAGATACGATCAATTCTAGCTCCGTCAATCAGAACATAGCCAACCCCGTTCTTGGTCGCTAATATTCGGGTTAGTTTTGAGGTAATCCTTTAGCAATTTACAACTGCGAATCAGTAGATTGTCTAAATCTTGGGTTTGCAGTTCTGTGCTAAAAAGACGCCAAAGTTTAGCTGTACCATCAAAACTGGCAGAAGCCAAAAATTTCCCATCAGGGCTAAAACTGACGCTCAATACTGCATCAGTATGACCTGGGAGAGTTTTGAGTTCTCTGCCATCACGGTTCCAAAGTTTAATGCTTCCATCACCGCTCGCTGAGGCTATTATCTTGCCATCAGGACTAAAGCTGACGCTGTAGACGCCATCAGTATGTCCTGTAAGAGTTTGTAGTAAAGTTCCATTGCTGACTTGCCAGAGTTTGATAGTTTTATCAGCACTAGCCGAGGCGAGTACTTGACCATCACGACTAAAACTGATGGCGTTGACAGCATTAGTATGTCCTGGCAAATTATACAGTAACTTGCCATCCTTAACTCTCCAAAGCAAAACTTTGTTATCTCTACCAGCTGAGGCTAATACTTGACCATCAGGGCTGAAACTAACGCTCAAAACTTCAGCCGTGTGTCCTTGGAGAGTTTTAATTAAAGCTTTTCTTTGAATATTCCAAAGTTTAATGGTCATATCAGCACTGGCGCTTGCCAGAATTTGACTATTAGGGCTAAAGCTGAGACTATTGACATTGCTGCGATGACCTAGGAGGGTTTTAATCATATAGCCGTCACGAGTCCGCCAAAGTTTAATGTAATGGTCAAGACTCGCTGAGGCTAATACTTGACCATCAGGGCTGAAGGCTAAACCGTAGACTTCATCGCTGTGTCCATAAACTGAAGTACTATGACCTTCCAGAGTTTGGCGCAAAGTTCCGTCACGAGTTCGCCAAAGTTTGATCGTAGTGTCAAGGCCTGCGGTGGCTAGAGTTTGCCCATCGGGGCTAAAACTCACACTATAGAGTTGACCTTGAGATCCTGTCAGAGTTTTGAATAGAGGATTATCTCGCTGCCAAAGTCTAACAGTTTTATCAGCGCCAGCCGAAACTAAAGTCTGGTCATCTGGGCTAAAACTGACGCTATAGACTGCAATACTATGTCCTAGTAAAGTTTGGTGTAAAAAGCCGTCCTTAGAACTCCAAAGTTTGATTGTGCTATCAGCGCTGGTGGAAGCTAAGGTTTGACCATCATGGCTGAAGTTGACGCTGAGAACTCCTGCATTGTGCGCTGGAATACTTCTTAGCAGTGTGCCATCTCTGCGCCAGAGTCTCACGGTTTTATCTTCACTGGCTGAAGCTATTTGACCATCGGGGCTAAAAGCGACACTGGAAACTGCGGCGCTATGCCCAAGTAGGGTTTTTTGCAACAATCCATCGCTAACCCTCCAAAGTTTAACAGTCTTATCTGCACTAGCGATCGCCAAAATTTCACCATCAGGGCTAAAACTGACACTATTAACAAAATCTTTATAACCACTAAAAGTTCTCAGCAAATGACCATCGCTAACTTGCCAAATTTTAGCAGTGCGATCGGCGCTACCAGTGGCGATCGTCTCACCGTTGGCAGACCAAGATAAACTCAGAACTTCCGCAGTATGACCTTTTAGTGTTCTAATTAAACCACCGTCGCTAGTTCTCCACAACTTCACAGTACGATCAAAACTAGCAGTTGCAATCATTTGACCATCTGGGCTAAAACTGACACTCCGCACTATATCAGTATGCCCTGTTAATGTTCGTAGCTTTGTGCCATCCTGTCCCCAAATTATGGCCGTTTTGTCGTTGCTAGCCGATACAATTGTTTTGCCGTCAGGACTGAAACTCACGCTCGATACTTCAGCACTATGCCCTTCCAAACGGTTGCGCTCTTGAGTTCCAGAAATTACTTGTTGTAAAACATTGAGAGTCTGAGTTTGCAACTCGGCTGGTGCGCCAAAAGTGTTTTTTAGCTGTTTACCTGCTTTGACGCTGGCAATTAACGCTTCTAGCTGCTGATGTGATAAAAGATTAGCTTGAGATGAGGCATTTAATGCTTCAATTTCTCGCAATTGGGCTGCTTGGGATTTCCAATAGGCTAAAGAGCCAAAACAGACTGCCGCTAATCCCAAAACACTGAATGCAACTACAGCCCTTTGGGCTTGCTTGAGTCTTCTTTTCTCTTGTTGTTGCTGTTGTTTTCTTTGTACTAAACAAGCTTCAATAAACCGTTGTACATCAGCAGAAAGTTCGTCGGTATATTTAATATAGATATCTTCTGCCTCTGCTAGTCGCACTCCTTGCAACAAAAAATCAGCTTGCTGACTACGTTGCAGCCACAATTGGGAAGCCTGTTCAATTTGCCTTTGTTTTCGCAAGCGATCGCGATTTTCTTCTAACCACCAGCGTAAAGTTGACCAATGACGGATGAGGATTTCATGGGCGACTTCTACTGTTATCGGCGAAGGGGACAAGGGAGACGGAAGGGTACTTGTTTTGTTGTCTCCTTTACTACCCTCGGCAATATTTGTATCTTCTTCTAAATTCATCACCACTAACTTGGCAGCAGTTAAGGCGTTGAGGGTTTTTTCTACCAATGCGGCGGGATATTTTTTGACTATCAACTCTGATTTATGTACCCGTCTGCGAGTATCTTCTGTACCCTCACCTAGTTGCGTCAAAGATAAAAAAATCCATTTAGCACACTCTCGCATTTGGGCATCTAAACTTTCGTAAACAGCTTGAGACGAGCGCTCTAATGCTCCTTGAATTCCGCCTAGTTGCTCTTGATAGGTTTGTAAAGTCAACTCACCAGCAACTCGATGTTGCCATAATTGCTCTAAAACAAATTCTAGTAACGGCAAATCTCCTGGCGAGTGATTTAGCTCCCGCAACAATACTTCCACCAGTTCTGGTTCTACTTTTAATCCGACTTGTTGAGCCGGGTTGAGAATCACCCGCCGATAATCATCCAAACTTAATTTCGGTGGAACTAACACGCTCAAATCCTGCAAAGCTTTAGCCAGTGCTGGTACTTCTAAACAGGAGGCAATAAAGTCTGCCCGTAAAGTAATAATTAATTTGAAGCGATCGCCAGCATATTGCACCGCTCCCAGCAATAATTCTAAAAATAGCTCTCTGTCAGAAGTTGGAGCCAGGGTAAAGATTTCCTCAAACTGATCTACCACTAGCACTACAACTCTATGGGGTTGGTTACGTATCCAGTAAACAAATCCCTCTACTCCTTGGTGAAATATTCCCTCTAACAAGAGATAGGAAGATGAAAAATAATTCTCCCCCTGCCCCCCCTGCCCCCTGCCCCCTGTCCCCTGCCCCCTGCCCCCTGTCCCCTGCCCCCTGCTCCCTGCCCCCTGCTCCCCTACTCCCCCAAGCCGCCGCGCTAAAGCTTCAAGAGGATTTGCCCCTGGACGAATGCTTCTAATCCACCATTGTTCGCTACTAGGTATTTGTTTACCCAATCGCAGTTGGGGAATTACACCAGCTTGCACAATTGAAGATTTGCCGCTTCCAGAAGCACCGATAACGGCTAGAAAAGAGCGATCGCGTAGTTGGTGAATTAACTGCTGAGTTAAAGCTTCTCTGCCGTAAAAATACTGACTATCTTCTTCCAAAAAAGCACTTAACCCCATGTAAGGGCATACTCCCAAATCCAATCCTGTGGTTGTTTCTGCTGTATTTGTGTAACTTTTTGCTTGGAGAATTTCTATAATGCCTTGCGTACCTGATAACCAGATGTAAAGAGTCACACCGCTACCTACCAAGGATAATTGTAGTTGAGCGATCGCTCCGGCGGCTGAGAGTCCATCTGTATGGGTTGCCGCCATCAAAGTATCGAGAAATTTTTGGGCAAAGCGTTCTGGTTCCTCAGCAGGTGAGGCGTAGGCGATTAAACATTGTCCTTGGTGGGAGTCAATTTGCAAATCTTCTACCCAATCTTGCAAGGATGTATTAGCTACAGGACAATCGAGGATAATAATTTGTTGAGCGGTACAGAGGCGTAGCTGTTGTTTCAACCAAGAACGCTTGATGCGGATATTTTCTGCCAGCAATAACCATTCGCCTGCATCGGTTTCTTCAATTCGTCCCCGCAGATAAAGCAGAATAACTTCTGATGCTGGTTGTTGTAAATGACGAGCGATCGCTTCTTTGATCCGATCGGCAGATACTTTTGTTGCTGGCAAATACTCTAGTGCAAAATCTCCAGCACTTCCGAGAAATTTGCTAATATCTAGTGTTGTTTTGCTGACTGATAATCCCTCTACTACTATTCCTATCCGGCGATGCACTCCAAAAGTTGCCTGGGTTAATCTTTTTCCTACAATTAGTTCCCCAACTCCCTCAACAATTCGTTTAGGAGTTTGCAACGGATATTCTCGAAAGAGTTGAGTTTCTCCTTTAGTTTTTTTCTGCTGATTAATCAGCCGCAATTGTTGATTACTTTTATCTATATATTGAAGAGTTTGATGATACACGTATCGATATAAATTATCCACATAAATTAAGCCTTGGCTATCTGCTGCCTCACCTTGCAATCCTTTCATTAAATAATAAGTAAACACTCCATGTCCCAATTCGGGAAACTCCCAAGATTGCTGGTTAGCATCACAGGAAAGCAAAGCATAAAAACCTTTACTTTTAGCAGCCCGCTGCTGTAATACTTCAACCATTTTTGGTGTAGCATTCAGCAATGATTCTATTGTTGTACCTCTAAGTGTCATCCCGCCACTATGACAAGCATCTAACCAAACAAGCTGATTTTGCGCTCCGCTATTACCCAAAAATAGCAAAAGTTCTTGTAAAGCTAAAGCTGTGTTTTGGAGATGAGATTTTTGAGTATCTGCCAAACACAAAAATGCTTGCTGCGTGTTTGGTTCTACAATCCCATGTCCAGAAAAATAAAATAGAATAGTATCAATAGGTTGAGCCGCAGTGGTAATTTGCCGGAGACTAGCACGGATGTTTTCTAAAGATGGTGGTTGCGATGCAAAATCATGGTGTATTGTTACCTCTGTTTGAGTAAATTGTGCAGATGCATCTACCAATGCTTCTGCTAAACCCTGACAATCTACTGTTGAATAACTAAGGCTGGGTAGTCCGTCATCTTGATATTGATTGACTCCCACCAACATTAGCCATAGCTTAGGAGTTGCAGCTTGTTTGACTGAAGTTGAGCGACTAGCGATCCCAATTGGTGGCATTACAGTAGTCCTAAATGCGTTGTAAACAAGGCTGACTTTTCACGTTATGTGGAAAAGCTAACGATTAACCTAACCCCCTAACCCCCTTCCCGACGCGGGAAGGGGGAAAATTCAAAGTCTCTCTCCTTTTAGGAGAGAGATTTAGAGAGAGGTTTTCCAGATACCGTGAAAAGTCAGGTAAACAAGGTAGATACTGTTGTAACTTAGGAAAATCAAATTGTTGATGATTATTCAAGAAGTTAAATAACCGCTTAACAACAGCAAAATATTTGCAAAGATGCCAAGATTTTCTCAAAAGTCCTTCATTCCTAACGCTCTGTGACTTATACTTTAGGATAAAATTACAACTCAGATAAGATTGCTATACAGAATTAATAATAACTGAATTGCAGTCCCAAGCCGATAAATTTTATATGCAAAGACTGGTCATAGGTTAGGGAGATTGTAATTACCAGTAAAGTAACCATTGACCATCGCAAAACAATCCATGACCTTGCAGAGTTATTCTTTCATCGTCAGGATAAATACAAGTAGTTGGTGCAATCTGATGAAGTGTGTGTCCACTGTGCAAGACAATTTCACCAACTTTGTAATCATGAAAAGTTTTGGTTCTAAATCGTTTAAGAATCTCTACATCACCTGCGATCGCTTGACTATAATCATTAATATAGTTGAAATCCCAAACATTCAACCCACCCCCACTTTTCGGCAGTTTAATTGGTAAAGTAAACGATATTGTGTTTATAGTATCGAGTTTACCTTCATCCCATTTGAGATTTCGGTATTGCAAATCGAAGTGTGTGGTAGCATTGGGTTTAGTGATAAGATTAGAATTTTGCCAAATATGAAAACCGGGCAGCGCTGCATCTGGTTTATACATTACAGGGTTGATAAGCGTCTGCTCTAAATACTTTTTGATTAACTTATAAAGCCAACCTAAGTGTAGTTCTAGAAGTAAATTATATTCATGAGCTATAGTATAATAATCCTTAGAAAAATTAGGTTGATTTAAGAAATCTAAGTAACTAGCTGTACCTAAAGTATAGAAAAACTTTGGGGAGTTTCCTCGTTTTATCCAGAATTCTCTTAAACTATGAATTACAGAACAAATATCATAACACTGTTCAGATGTCACAATTTGTTCTGAGAAAATTTCATTACGCGAATCTGTATACCAACTAATACTATTTCCTGCAATATCTTCTGTAAGCAAAGCTAATAGCGAGTCGGTTATTTTCCCATCTGCCCGAATATCATATCCATCGTATCCGGGCATTGGATTAACTTCTAAACACCAGTACTCTAGAGAGTCAGTAACTTTAAAATCCCAACCTGCAAACTTTAACCCCAATGCAGCAGTTGCATTAATAATTTTTTGGTGTAAAGCTTCTGGTAATTCCCACTCGATATACTCAGCTTCTTCATGAAAATGGCGATAGTCTACCTGTGGACATTTTATTAATTCTGCGTGAACTCTATCACCCACTACATGCGCCCGCACATCAGCGCCCTTTATATATCTTTGCAAATGAACTGGGCCAGCGTCTGGGTGAAAATCGAGAAACTCCTCTGATTTTACCAGTCTACTATCGGCACGAACACCCGATGTTGTCTTAACAATTGTCAATCCAGCGTTAGCAAACTCAGCTAGAACTTCTGGATTGGAACTAGTAAGGCTATCAGCAACTTGAAAACCTAAAGACTTTAGATGAAATTCATGAAGCGGTTTTGAGAAATTATTTGCGCCAGCACCAGGACGATTAATTACGTTACCGGGAATATGTTCTAGCCAACAGCAAAGTGCAGCAAGAAGACTTTTCCATCGCATCGCATCTTGTACATCTGATTGTACGGTTGAAAGGTCAATCAAGCGACAATAATAAGAACCATGAGGATTTAATACATATTTTTGGCTAGAACAACTTATCCAGCTTTGATTATCATTGGGTAATGCTAGCCTCCAATCTCCATTTTGAATTACTTCGCGTAAATTAATTATTTGGACTTCGGCACCATGAGATTCAGCATAGTTAACAAAATGACAAAAAGTGCGATCTGAATCGAGACCAATTGCATAAATCATGAGAAAATAGTCTCCAAAAGTGCGGGAGCAAAATCTGACCAAACAAACTGTATTTCTTCCAGCGATGGATAAGGGTTAATACGAGCAATATTGGCACTCTCTAAGTTACTATCAATACTCCAAGTTACAGTGCCAAATACCAAATCTAAATTTCTCAGCAGCGAAATACTTTTTTCTTCTAGCTGCAAATGTTCTAGAGATGTATTGGTGCAACGCCATGCTTTATCTTCTAAAACAACAACAATTTCATATTCAAGGTTAGTCGAAACCCAACTTGCGCGAAATGGCCCCACCCCTTCAGGGATTTCTGGATACGCAGCAGTATTATAAGTAGTTAAATCTTGGAGATACCATTGTTTATTGAGTAATGCTTGCGGCGATGGTGGAACTTGTGAAGAGAATATTTCTAGATTGCTAGTATAACCAGCTTTTAATTTAGTCAAGTTAGAAGAATATGATAAATTACCCCAAAGACTATTTGCAGTTGGACGATTAATTACTGGTGATAAGGAAAGGCGCTAGCCTCTCCCTTTGGGAGAAGACCGCGCTGCTTCACTTACTTGCAAACTTCTCTATTGTTGTTAGAGTAATAATTGATGCTGATTTTTAGTGATTATTTATCTCACTCTTGTTTGCTTTTGAAAGTATTCACGAGAATAGTAATTTTGTCTGCCGCTATTATCTAAAAACTGCGTATAGCCTTGCAACAGTAATTCTTGACGAGCATATCCCAAGGTTAGCAAGGAATTTGCGAACCCTTTATTATAGTTGGCTGTTGCATATTTATGATTAGTATCTTGGACATTAATACCATAGGTAACTAATGGTGCAGTTCCCCAATCACAATTACTAGGATGACATTTGCCAAACACCTGAATATTTAATTTATTGCTACCACCTGAGGTAATTACTAAACGAGTAATATTAGAAGTATTGGCATCTTTATTTACCCAAGTACCAATAAAGTCAGCAGGTACAGCTAAAGCAGGATTGATTAAAGCAGTAGTTAAGATGCTACTAGCAGCAATAATACTCAAAGAACGTTTCAACATTTTAGTCACACTCCATTATTCGTAATTGTTTTTGTAACTTATTGATAAGTAGACACGATTACCAGTTGGCTAAGTATAAAATATTTCATTTAAGTCGAAATATAATCCTCACACCTTGTAGTAAAGTTTGTGTAGGCGTCCTTTAACGCTTTCAGTCTTTCTATAGGTTGGGTGACAATTTTTTATGCATCCTCGACAAAGCATCATTGAAATTTTTTCAACTTTTGTGCAATTTGACGCCGATCGCTTCAGTGGTTGGGCGACGGAACCAAAATTACGTCGCAGTATGCAAAGTTATCTCAACCGCACGTCTCAAGAAACTTCGGAACATTTTTGGGTTTTGTATTGGTATAAATTTTGGCTGATATCTGAAACGAAGCTACTGGCTAAAGAGCATCTGGCAGCTTACTTGCAAGAATCCTGTTATTGGGCATCCCAAAAAACAGTTAACAGTTTTGCGAGTACTCAGTACAAGCTATCAGACTGTTTTCAGATTGCGATCGCTCAAGTTCATAAAGTCCTCAAAGGATTTAATCCAGATCGAGGCTTTATTTTAAAAAACTACGCTACTGCCCTCTTTAGCAGTGCTATTCGGGAAAATTTACGCCAAAATCGTGAAATTGATATTTGTACCGATTGGGGATTATTACGAAAAATTACTAAAAAGTTTTTGGTGGAGTCTTTACAAAATGCAGGTTTATTGCTAGAAGATATTAACAGTTACGTCCTCGCTTGGAACTGTTTCAAAAGTATATATATCCCAACGCAAAAAGGTACTTCTCGCCAAATTTCTCAACCAGATAATGAGATTTGGGAGGCGATCGCGAAAGCTTATAATTCACAAAGTGGTCAGCAAGTCAATTCCCAAACCCTAGAAAAGTGGCTTTTAACTGCTGCTAAAGCCGCACGCCGCTATCGCTATTTTCCCGTTGACTCTCTCAATATCCCTAAAGGGAGCGATGATTCGTGGGAGTGGCTTGATAATATTCCTGGAACACAACAAGAATCTCTAATTAATGAAATTCTTGCTCAAGAAGAAGAACAAACAAGAAACTTTCAACAAACTGAGATTAACAAAGTTTTAGTGGCTGCGATCGCTCAACTTGAACCGCAAGTACAAGAAATTTTGCAACTTTATTATGCTAAAGAATTAACTCAAGACAAAATTGCCAAACAATTACAAATACAGCAATATACTGTCTCACGGCGACTAAAAAAAGCCCAAGAAACTTTGTTACGCTTTTTAGCTAATTGGAGTAAAGATAGTTTGCATATTTCCGTTACTTCAGACCTACTCAAGAATATAAACATACTAATGGAGGAATGGTTGAAAAATTACTATGGTGTATGACAAGGGAGTGGGGATTGGGGACAAGGCGAGTTATATCATGTCCGCTTGATTACTTATTAAACCCGAATCACCCCACCCCGCCAAAGCTATGCTTTGTCTCCCCTCCCCGCAAGCCTACGGTGTATACATAAGTCTGAAATAGCTGATTAACCAAGGTTTTACCCCACCCTAACCCTCCCCTTGGAAAGGGGAGGGAACTACATTTCCGGCTTCCCCCCTTTCCAAGGGGGGATTGAGGGGGGTAATTCGACTTGTGTGTACACTGTAGCCCCGCAAGCGGGGAGGGGTTGGGGGTGGGGTGCAATGATTGTGGAAATCATAACTAATTTATCCGGACATGATATTAGAACCTTGTTCATCCATCTCAAAGCTTCGTTAATCCACCTCAAAGCTCCGTTAATTTAGCCTAGAACCTCAACCCCAATCCCTATGACTACTGACACCACTGTATTTACTTTCGCTAACCCAACAGATATGGTTTTGGAAATCCCTACAACTACCCAAAACCAAGCGGATTTACACAGCCAAGCTTTTTCTAATGCTAGTTCTCGCTATCAAGCTTATATTAATCAACTTTGCCTGGGTGCTATCTTGCTATGGTTGCAAGAAGACTGGACATCACAGACAAAGGTTTGGCCAACTACCACTGCTTTACCCAGTTTCTGGGAACTGGTTAATGGAATTGCACTCACGCTTGATACAACAAGATTAGTCTTAGTTCCCAGTGAAGCAATTGATTTGAGTGAATTGCGAGTCCCCCAAGAATGGGTGGATATTCCTAGTTGGGTAGGTGATTATTATTTAGCTGTGCAAGTTGAACCAGACGAAGGCTATGTTAAGGTTTGGGGTTATTGTAGCCATGAAAAACTAAAAACTCAAGGCAGTTATGATGCCAGCGATCGCACTTATTCCCTCGATGCTACTGATATAATCAACGACATCAGCGTTTTAGCGATGGCGCGTCAATTGTGCCCAGAAGAACCCACCCGTAGCCCTATCCAAGAGATTCCAAGCTTATCATCACAACAGGCACAAAATTTAATTGCCCGTCTGGGAAACCCGGAAATACTTACACCTCGCCAAGAAATCCCTTTTCAACTGTGGGGTGGATTAATTCAACATGGCGGTTGGCGACAAAATTTATATCAACGACGCTTAGAATTACCAGAACAGTGGTCAGTTCTCCAATGGTTGCAAAGCGGTGTTTCTCAAGTTGCTGAGGCTGTTGGTTGGGGAAGCTTTGATTTACAACTTAGTGCTGCTGGGGCGCGGGGTGTGGAAGACACACAACCAAGTACCATTCTCTCTCGTCGGTTGGCGATCGCAGGTCAAATTTACGAACTTTTGATTAGACCACAAGGTGAGCCAGATGCAACTATTTGGCGATTTGAATTACGTAATGCCGCAATCGGTGCAGCTATTCCCGGTGGTTTTAAACTCCGATTACTTACCGAAGATTTACAGCCTTTTCCCAATAATGAAGATGTAGCTGCAACGGCTGTAGAACAACTCTACGTAGAAGTTGCCTTAGAAGCTGGAGAAAGCATAGTTTGGGAAATAGAACCTTTTCCCGACAATTATAATTGGGAAATACTCAAGTTTTAAAAAAGAATTTAGGCGTTGCATATTTGCGGAGTGCCGAAAACCGCGTACAAGAAATCGACTCCATCTTGAAACAACTCAGTGCGATCTCTAAACAATTCAATTGCGCTGTCTTGGGTTTGGCACAGTTAAAAAGAGAAGTTGATACCCACTCCGAAAAGCGTCCAACCAAATAGTCCGTTTAAAACTTATACCAAGTCTAAGTGAAGGTGCATAGAACTGTAGAATAGAGAGCATAAAAGAAAAAACTCTTGAGGAAGCAATGGCACGCCCTTTCAACCTAGAAGTTCAAGAAAGTGCTGAGTATTTGTCAAAAAGCCTGAAAAATGCGCGAACAGCAGATGAAAAAGAGCGTTTGCAGATGCTCTGGTGGCTCAAAACAGAGCAAGTGACGCAGCATTAAGAATTGAGCCGAAGGTTGGGCAAGAGATGGATCAACAATCACGAGATGGCTGCAAAGGTATAAACAAGGAGGACTATCTAAACTTTTAGAGGTAAAAACTGCACCAGGGGCAAGTCCTTTAATTCAAGGAGAAATGCTGACACAGCTAGTGTCGAGATTAGAATCTCCAGAAGGATTTAGCAGTTATAGACAAATTGTCCAATGGCTGGAGCAAGAATGGAAAGTACAAATCAAATACAAGACAGTTTACAGTTTAGTATGACTTTATCCTTGAAGCTCTGTTTCACCAAGCTTTATTATATGCAGACTCATAAAGAATTGGTATAACAATATCTGCAAAAGAGATAGCCTTTTATCAAATAAATCTAAAATTTATATAAATAATTTATCAGTGAAGTTTGAATTACAGGTGAATACCCTGGCTAATGATGTGCTAAAAATAGTTTTACGGCAAGTATGCTGTGGTTAACATCTGGCTGAAACTGTTAAATGTTAACCATTACATCTGACGTTATAAGCCTACATAATTTCTCAAATTTAATTATTACAACAAGTCATGAACAAAAAATGGGCTGTCAAACGAATCACAATAAATCTCGCATCAGTTGAAAGCGAAAAACTTGAAAAATATTGTGCCAACACAGGTAGACCAGCAACTGATGTGATTCGGGAGTTGATTCGCTCTCTGACAATAACCGAGATGTCAGCGTCTGAACAGACTACACCATGTAGCTCTGACCCTGTTGTACACAATCATTCTTTACCTACTCCTTGTTAACTAAAATACCCAAGATTTAACTAGCACGATATACACAACACATATGTGCTAGGTCTTTGTTGTGTTGTCAATAATGCAAAATACCCGAAAGCAATCCATATATCCATCACATTATCGTATTGCTCTCCATCTTGCTTCTTGAGTTCCCAACCGAAATTAGCAGTATTTTACTTACGCCTTGCACTCAATTATCTATTTTTCTTCAATGCCTCAAGGCTTACCTCTTATTCATTGTATTTGTAATACTATAAGGTAATAACAATGATTCCAGTTGCGTTAATGTTGGATGATTCTGTTTTAAATATTAGACCTGATTTTAATAAAGAATCTGTGACAGTTGTTCAAATGAGCGAGCAGAGTACCTAATATTGGCGAATCTCTAGAGATTTATGCAAATCAAAACGTCTATTCTCAAACAGAAAAGTTCACAGTCACTAGAGTTACTCACTGGGTTCTTTTACAAGGAGATTTTAGAGAAAGTGAGCCAAAAGCTGAATTCACTCTTGCTTACCAAAGCTAATTTGGACAAAATACACATCTTGCAAGAGGAAATTTTGCACGGACGAACTGGTACGTAGGGCAGTTTTTGTATCCGTGACCCCATGAAGACCGTTTTCAATTATACCGTAGAGCGCAGATTTTGAATATCCCGCTTTGGTGGCTGGCCAAAGTAACGGCTATATTCGCGGTTAAACTGGCTGGCGCTTTCATATCCAACCTCGAAGGCCGCGCTTGCCGCATCCAGTCCATCTATCAGCATACGGTTGCGCGCAATATGGAGCCGAACCCCTTTTTGAAATTGAAGCGGGCTGAGTGTTGTTAGCGCCTTGAAATGATGGTGGAATGTGGACAGCCCCATTCCAGCCAGTTGGGCGAGTTCTTCAACCCGTAATGGCTTCATGTAATTCGCCCTGATCCATGCGATTGCCTTGGCTGTCCTGTTGCTTTGACAACCCTGCATTGCAATCGCACGAAGGCGTGCGCCTTCCGGCCCGCGTAAAAGCCTGTAACCCACATTCCGCAGGTGCACTCGTAAATGCTGTATTTTTGAAAATGACGTAAATG
>NZ_JABXKO010000004.1:0-5843 GCF_017114965.1 Nostoc sp. JL31 | reverse complement strand
TGGAGGTTAGCGGACTCGAACCGCTGACATCCTGCTTGCAAAGCAGGCGCTCTACCAACTGAGCTAAACCCCCATAAAATTAAAATAGTAGATAACTTTGATTACCGTTGTTATTCTAACTTATATTGTTCTATTACCAAAGGGATGAAGCCAGAAAATATTCAAGTTGTTGCAGCACTGTATAAATTTGTTAAGCTGCCAGATTTTGCCGATAAACGAGATCCTCTGCTGTCTTACTGCCAAGCACAAGGTGTCAAGGGGACGATTTTGCTAGCACTTGAAGGGATTAACGGTACAATTGCCGGTTCGCGTCAGGCCATTGACTCAGTTCTCTGGTTTCTACGTTCTGATCCCCGTTTAGCAGACTTAGAATCCAAAGAGTCCTATACCGAAACCCCACCCTTTGAGCGGATGAAGGTGCGGTTGAAGCAAGAAATTGTTACTTTGGGGTTGCCAGAAATTGACCCTAGTGAGCAAGTTGGTATCTATGTCAATCCTCAAAAATGGAATGATTTAATTTCCAATCCAGAAGTAATTGTGATTGACACCCGCAATGATTATGAGGTGAATATCGGTACTTTCCAAGGGGCAGAAAATCCCCAAACTGAATCATTCCGCGAATTTCCTGATTATGTGAGCCACCATCTTGACCCAACTAAACACAAAAAGGTTGCTCTCTTTTGTACAGGCGGCATTCGCTGTGAAAAAGCTTCATCCTTCATGCTTGCTCAAGGCTTTGCAGAAGTTTATCATCTCAAGGGCGGTATTCTTAAGTATTTACAGGAAGTTCCAGCACAAGAAAGTTTATGGGAAGGAGAATGTTTTGTTTTTGATGAGCGGGTAGCCGTTAGTCATGGGTTGGAGAAAGGAAGTTATGAGTTGTGCCTCTGTTGTGGGCGTCCGATTTCAGAAGAAGATAAAGTGTCTCCCAAATATGAGCAAGGTATCTCCTGTCCCGATTGTTTTGATAGCCTCACCGAGGAGAAAAGAGCGCGTCAGCAAGAAAAATGCCGCCACTACCGAACCCAAGTTGGCAACAAAAATCAGGATGTGAGTTGAAGAATAATTTATAACTCATGATTCAGAATTTAATGGCAAAATTACTGTAAATTTAGTACCAATTCCAACTTCACTTCTGACACTGATTTTACCCTGATGAGCATCAACGCATCTTTTAACAATTACTAACCCCAATCCAGTACCCTGAATTGATTTGACATTTGAAGCTCGGTAGAATGATTCAAACAGTCGAGCTTGGTCTGGTTCGGGAATACCCATACCTCGATCTTGAATGTAAAAAGTTGCTACTTTCTCAAGTGGGTCACATATTAAATCAAACTGAATCTTGCCACCTTGGGGAGAATATTTAACCGCATTTGAGAGAAGATTTGCAAATAGGTAATGTAAGAGTCCTTCATCCATGACAGCGGACGTATTCTCACTATGACAGGTAAAAACAATTTCACACATACTGCTTTTAACCATCAAAAAATCTTCGAGTAACTCTCGACAAAATTGCTCTAGCTTAAGAGAAGCAGGGTTGAATATGAGTTTTTCTGCTTCTGCTCTACCCATAAACAGTACTTCTTCCATGAGTTGTTCCATAGATTGGACAGCACCTTGAATTCGCTTTAAATATATGCCTCTTTTTGTATCGGTCAAATTTGCTCCTTGCATTTCCATGAGTTCTACTGCGGTTTGAACAACAGTTAGAGGATTACGGAACTCATGAGATACGGTAGAGATAAATAGAGACTTGAGACGGTTAAGTTCTTGCTCCTTCTCTAATGCTTGCTCTAGCAATTTTGTTTGCCGTCGTTCGCTAAGATCCCAAAAAACAACTACTACACCATTTATCTGGTCAGTTCCTCGCTTCAGTGGGGAAGCACTATCGCCAATGGGAACTCTTTTGCCGTTTTTTGTAATCAGAGATGTGAATTCCCCTAAATAAACAACCTGTTGCTCACGCAGGACTTTTGTCACAGGATTTTCTAATGTAGCCTCTGTAACTTCATCGACAATATGAAAAATCTTCGCCGCCTCATTTCCTAAAGCATCTTTTTGCTGCCAACCGGTCAGTGCTTCGGCTGCGGGATTCATGAATGTCATCTTTCCTTGCTCATTAGTAGCGATTACAGCATCACTCATTGAGTTTAAAAGGGTTGCTAACTGATCTCGATTTTCCCGGAGTTCACGTTCTAACTGATGTTTTAAAAGACCGATCTCGATTGCAATTTTTAAATCTTTTGTAGTAAATGGTTTAACTATGTATCCAAAAGGCTGGGTAATTTTGGCTCTTTCTAAAGTATGATCGTCGCCATAAGCGGTTAAATAAATTACAGGTACATCTAACTGCTCGCGAATCTGGCTGGCGGTAGTAATACCGTCCATCTCACCTTTAAGAATAATATCCATTAATACTAGTTCTGGTTGAGTTTCCGATGCTTTGGCAATGGCAACTTTTCCAGATGAAGCTGTCCCCGTAACAATGTATCCTAGCTGACTGAGTTGACTAGCAATAGTTCTAGCCACAATCACTTCATCTTCAACAACTAAAATCCTAGCTTGGCCCATTTGATATTTATTAATGCAAAGTTAACTGCGTAAATTTTATTTTGAATACTGTTCCACGATCGCGTTCTAGAGTAATATCGCCTTCTAGTTGTTCTATAACCAAGTCATGTACTAACGACAGACCCAAAGAATCAGTATTTCTCCAATCTAAATTATCTGGTAAACCAATCCCATTATCTCGGATAGTCATCTCGATACTATTGCCAATATTGTGTAAAGCGATACTGATTTTGCCTACTTGTTGATTGGGAAAAGCGTGTTTTAGAGCATTGGAGATTAATTCGTTAATCACCAATCCACAGGCAATAGCTTGATCGACATTCAAGCTTACTGAATCTATATCAGTTTCTAGAGAAATTTTACCAGGACATATTTGATAGGAAATGAGCAAGCTGGCTGCTAAATTACTGATATAGTCAGCGACATCAATTTGTCCGATATTAGCGGAAGTATATAAATTTTTGTGAATTAGAGATATTGACTCAATTCGATTTTGACTTTCTCGAAGAACTTTGATTATTTCTGGATCTTTGAGCGTTTGAGACTGAAGTTGTAATAAACTGGAGACAATTTGCAAATTATTTTTAACTCGATGATGAACTTCTTTTAAAAGAACTTCTTTTTCAGCTAAAGCAGTTTTTAACTTTATTTGAGCTTTTTGTCTTTGAACAAGTTCAGTTTGAGCTTGCGCTAAGATGCTGGATTGTTGAATTGCGATCGCTAATTGGACTGTCACTTGATCGAGCAAATCTAATTGATTTTCTTCCCAGTCACGAAAACCAGAGCATTGGTGAGCAATCAGTAAACCCCAAATGTGAGAGCCAGGGTTTTGAGAGCTTACTTCTAGTAAAATGGGCACAACTAAATTTGCTTTCACCTCAAATTGTTCTAACAGGCGAATATGGCATTCAGTGAGTCCAGCTTCATAAATATTAGCGATCGCTCGTTTGTGTCCCTGATAATATTCCAATCCTGCACCTGTTTGAAAACACGTATCAGGAATCTCCACACCTAAAGAAACTGTCCATCCAGGTTCCACTGATTCTGCCATAATTGTGCCGATCATCTCTGAGTCAAACTGATAAACTACTACTCGATCAACCCCAAGTAAATCTCCCACTTCCTGAACTGTTGCATTCAGAATATCTTGAAGATTCAAAGATTGACGAATCCGTTGAGCAACAGTTCGTATCAATTGCTCCCGCTCGGCTTGGGCTTTTAGAGCTAGTTCAGTTTGCTTACGTTCTGTGATATCTTGCCCAATACCGATAATTTGACCATTTGAAAGGTAAACATTAGTCCAAGACGTATCCAATAAACGACCATCGCGCACCTGAGTTTTAAAGTCACCCCAATTGCGTTGTGCAGACTGCATATAACTAATTACATACTGTCGATATTCAGGATTAGGGTATAGTGCTTCCAAAACATCACGAGTTTGGAAATCTTGAAATTTCCAACCGAGAATATTTTCCCATTCTTGGTTTACCCACTGGAGTTTACCATTGGCATTGACCAGGGCAATCATCAATGGTATATTCTCAAAAATTATCCGCAAAAACTCATTTTGTTCTTGAAGTTTTGTTTCCGCATTTTTGCGGTCATTAATATCATTAAATACTGTTAAAATGGCTGACTCATTGTTAAAAACTAAATATTGTAAGGAAGCGATCGCCCAAAAATAAGTTCCATCTGCTTTTTTTAATTGCAGTTCATAATTATGAATAAAACCTTGCTGATTAAGAACTTTTAACAGTGCTTCTAAATCTGTCAGATTATGATACAAATCTACAATTTTCTTGCGATTAACTAAATACTCTGGAGAAAACTGAAATGTTTGAAGCAACTCTGTATTAGCGTATAAAATTAACCCATCAGACACACGCGAAATAATGAATGGAACAGGGATAGCTTCAGAAATAACTCGAAATCTAGCTTCACTTTGTTGAAGAGTTCTTTCTATTTGTTTGTGTTCTGTGATATCTCGTATATGAACTAAGCGAGCCTTATAACTGCCATAGTCTATTGTCTGTGTGAAAATTTCAACATCAATAATCTCTCCGTCTTTTCGCTGATGTCGCCATCGCCCAGTAAAGTCTAAGCTAGAGTGCTTTTGTTCTAAATATTCAAGCAAGATAGGCACATCTTCTGAAGGGCGAATGTCAGTTATTCGCATTTGCAAGAACTCTTCTCGTGAGTAGCCGTAGTGAACAACAGCAGCTTCATTTACATCTAAAAATTGCAGATTATTCTGGTTATATACCCACATAGGGTTGGGATTTTTAGAGAAAAGTAAATTAAAACTCCTTTGGCTTTCATTTTCAGGAAATAGCATTAGTGGTTGTGTGATAAAAGTTTTTATTATGTACTAAATTTAATAAGTTTAAATCTGAAACAATTATTATTTTTTTTTGAAAAATTTATTTTTTATGATTCAATATTCTACTGATTCAGAATTCCATGCATAAGCTCTTTGATATTTAGGGATAAAAAACATCAGTCTGTACTCAAAGAGACTTCCCACAGAGGTATATGTCGGTTCAATCCTCATGCAAATTTCGCAGTGTAAAATATGTCTGATAGTTTACACTAAGGAAATATCACTTGCACAGCTTGGGGTAAGATAAAATAGCCTGAAATGCCTACATACTAAAGAATGTGGCAATTTATAATAAAACAACAAATAGCCTTTATTCGCAATAAGCATTATTTAATGATAAAAAAGTGGGTTCAGGCAACTTGTCAGAGCAACAAGCAGTATTTAATCAAGCATTACCATTGTTTAAAAATTATAAAATTGTAGTATTGGGAGAGCGCGAATTTTGTTCATCAAAATCCGCAAACTGCGTCACATAAAAGAAAGTGTACTTTTATTTACGTATAAAAAAGGGTGCTTTTAAAGAAATAGAAAATATCGCAGGGAAATGAAAACGTAAATATTTAGGAGTTGCACCATCGATATGGATGGTTTATCCTCAAATTTAGAATCTATTATCAAAGCCTATAAACAACGATATTGAATAAATAAGATTAATTTTATAGCGCCTAAAATTTTACAAATGGACTGAACTTGCAATTCCTATACATTTAAACATAAACAAAAAGCGCTCTCCTTTTACGGAGAGCGCTTTTTAATTTAGCTAAACTTCAGAATTAACCGTTGATAGCAGGAGCAGTTAAAGCTACAGGAGCAGAATCGCCAGCAGCCAAATCTAGAGGGAAGTTGTGAGCGTTACGCTCGTGCATTACTTCCATACCCAGGTTAGCGC